>NZ_JALCYX010000039.1:0-41561 GCF_022690695.1 Anaeromyxobacter sp. SG17 | reverse complement strand
ACGGCAGGCGCCGTGCCCGACGGCGCCAGCGACGACGCGGCGCGGCTGCGCGACGCGCTCGCCGAGGCGCTCCGGCGCGCGGCGGACGCGGAGGCCGCCGCGGAGGCGGCGCGCGCGACGCTCGCGCCCGCGGTGGCGGAGGAGGCGGCGGCCGCGATCCTGGACATCGAGGTGAAGGACTTCCCCGCCGTCGACGACATGGACGAGGCGCTCCGGGCGGCGAGCGCCGAGCGCGAGGCGCTCAGCGCCCGGCTCGCCGAGCGCGATCAGAAGATCGCGCGGCTCCAGCGCGAGGTGGCCGACAAGACGGACCGCCTCGGCCGGCTGGCGAAGGAGATGGGCGAGCTCAAGGCGAGGGGGTCGGGCAAGCTCTTCGGGTGAAGCGGGCGGTGGGGTCGCTGCGGGGCGCCTGCGAGCGCACATCGGCCCCGAGGGCGAGCAGGCAGGCGTTCGCTCGGACGCCACCGGCGATGCTATCGTCCACGTCCCATGAGCGAGCCCCGCCGCTACGAGCGCATCGAGATCGAGCTCCCGTGCCGCCTCTTCATCCCGGGCGAGGGCGGGCTCCGCTTCGAGGCGTTCTGCACCTCGAAGAACCTCGGGCTGGGCGGGCTGTTCGTGGCCTCGAACTTCCTGCTCCGCTCCGGGCTCGAGCTCTACGTGGAGCTCGCCCTGCCGGACGGGCCGCTCGCCATCCGCTCGCAGATCGCGCACGTCGTCCCGCACGGCGACCGCACCTTCCCGACGGGCATGGGGATCGAGTTCCTCGACGTCGACGCGCACGGCCGCGAGACGCTGCTCCGCTACTTCACGCCGACGCGCTACACGAGCTTCTACGACGCGTTCATCGCGGAGTTCCCGCACCTCGACGAGAAGGTCCCGCTGCGGGACGTCTCGCTCGTCCTGAACCTCTGGGAGGAGTGGAAGATCCGGAGCGAGGGCGGGCCGCTCTCCACCGCCTCGGGCGCCCCCCCGCCGCCCGCGCTCGGCGCGGCCGCGACGGAGGAGCGCGCTCCCCGCGTCCGCCGCTGACGGACCGACGATGATCCCGCCGTCCACGAGCGAAGCGAGCACGCCAGAGGACCCGGCGAGCCGGGGAGGGGCCCCCGCCGGACCAGGGCCGGGCGACCGCGCGGCTCGCGAGACCGAAGCTCGCGGCTCGCGAGCCTTGGGCTAGGCACCGGGGACCCCGGCCGTTACGGTTCTGCACCATGCAGAAGGCACGGCTCGCGCTCCTGTGGCACATGCACCAGCCGCCCTACCGCGACGCGGACACGGGCGAGTACCTCCTGCCCTGGGTGAGGCTCCACGCCACCCGGGCCTACAACGACATGGCGTGGATCCTGGAGCGGCACCCGGGCATCCGCTGCACCGTCAACTTCACCCCCATCCTCCTCGAGCAGCTCGAGGACTACGTGGCGGGCCGCGCGCGCGACCGCTTCCTCGAGCTCACCGCCCGGCCGGCGAACGAGCTCGCGCCCGACGAGCGCGCGGCGATCGTGCGCGGCTTCTTCATGGTGGACTGGGCGCGCAACGTGCGGCCGGTGCCACGCTACTGGGAGCTCCTCCAGAAGCGCGGGCGGGACCTGCGCGGCCGCGACGTGAGGAGGCTCGCCGCGGCGTTCTCCGACGCCGAGATCACCGACCTGCAGGTCCACTTCAACCTCGCCTGGATGGGCTTCGGCGCCCTCGCCGACGACGAAGGGCTCCGCGCCCTGCGCGAGAAGGGCCGCGGGTTCGACCGCGCCGACGTCTCCCTCCTGCTCGAGGCCCAGCGCCGCATCCTCGCCGGGATCGTGCCGCGCTGGACGCGCCTCGCCGACCGCGGCCAGGTCGAGCTCTCGGCCACCCCCTACCAACACCCGATCCTCCCGCTCCTCTGCGACACCGACGTCGCCCGCCGCGCGCTCCCCCACGTGCAGCTCCCGCCTCGCTTCGCGCACCCGGAGGACGCTCGCTGGCACGTGCGCGAGGCGCTCGCGAGCCACGCCCGCCGCTTCGGCCGCCCGCCCGCCGGGATGTGGCCGGCGGAGGGCGCGGTGTCGCCCGAGGCGGTGGAGGTGCTCGCGCGCGAGGGCGTCCGCTGGGCGGCGAGCGACGAGGGCGTCCTGCTCCACTCGCTCCCCCCGAGCGCCCCGCGGCTCGCCTCGGTGTACCGGCCCTGGCGCATCGCCGCGGGCGAGGGGCGCGAGCTCAAGATGCTCTTCCGCGATCGCGCCCTGTCGGACGCGATCGGCTTCACGTACTCCGGCGTGCCCGCGCGCGAGGCGGCGGACGACTTCGTCGCGAACGTCGCCTCGATCGCGCAGGCGTGGGCGGCGGAGCGGCTCCCCGGCCGCGCGACCGTCGGCGTGTTCCTCGACGGCGAGAACGCCTGGGAGCACTACCCCCACAGCGGCCACGAGTTCCTCGACCGGCTCTACGGCGCGCTCGCCGCGAGCGACGCGATCGAGACCGTGACCCTGTCCGAGGCGACCGCCGCCACCGAGGGCGGGATCGTGACCCGCATCCACTCCGGCTCGTGGATCGAGGCGTCCTACCGAATCTGGATCGGGCACGCGGAGGACCGCCAAGCCTGGACGGCGCTCGGCCGGGCTCGCGCGGCGCTCGCGGCGGCGGAGCGCAGCGGGGCGGTCGACGCGGACCGGCTCGAGCAGGCGCGGCAGCATTTGCACGCCGCCGAGGCCTCGGACTGGTTCTGGTGGTACGGCGACGACTTCGCGACCGACCTGGGCGCCGAGTTCGACGGGCTCTTCCGCGGACACGTCGTCCGCGCCTGCCTGCTGCTGGGGGTGACGCCCCCGCGCGAGGCGGTCGAGCCGATCAAGCGCGCCGCCGCCCCCGGCGCCGAGGTGCGCGCCGCGCGCCAGCCCACCGCGCTCCTCGCGCCGCGCATCGACGGGCGCCAGACGACCTACTTCGAGTGGGCGGGGGCGGGCGTCCACCGCCCCGGCCAGCACCGCGGCTCGATGTTCGGCGGCGCGCAGGTCTTCCAGGCGCTGCACTACGGGTTCGACCTCGAGGCGCTCTACCTGCGGCTCGACCCGGCCGAGTCGCCGGAGCGCACCGTCGAGCTCGCGTCGGAGGTCCGCGTCGTGCTGCTCGCCGGCGACCGGAACGAGACCGTCGAGCTCGCGATCGTGCGGGACGGACAGGCCCGCCCGGCACGCCTGCGCGGCGCGGAGCTGGGCGAGGCGGCGTTCGCGCAGGTGCTGGAGGTGCGCCTCCCGTTCGCCGCGCTCGGGCTCGCGCCCGGCACGGAGGTCGCGCTCGGCGTGCACGCCGCGCGCGGGGACGTCGAGGTCGAGCGGCTGCCGCGCCACGGCTTCGTGACGCTCACCGTCCCCGACGCGGACTTCGAGCGCCTGAACTGGAGCGTGTGAGGGAGGAGCGCGTGGGCCGACAGCGAACGAAGCGAGGCCGCCGGGGCGGGGGAGCGTCCCCGGTGGAGCCGTGACCGCGGACGCCACCCGCGTCCGGCCGCCCGCGCCGGGCGCCCCGGCCAGCGGCGGCGCGCGGCTCGTGTTCGTCGAGGGCGCGGCGCTCCTCGGGGTGACGGTCGCGCTGGAGGGCGAGGTGGTGCTCGGCCGCGATCCCGGCTGCGCGCTCCAGCTGCCGGCGGAGGACGTGTCGCGCCGGCACGCGCGCGTCGCCCCCGCGGAGGCCGGCCACCTGGTCGAGGATCTCGGCTCCACGAACGGCACGTTCGTGAACGGCGCGGCGGTCTCCGCGCGGCGGCTCGCGAGCGGCGACCGGATCCGGGTCGGGCCCTTCGTGGCGCGCTACCTCGCCGCGGGCGACGAGGCCGCGCGGGAGCTCGAGGCGCTCGCCGCGCTCGGCCGGCGCGATCCGCTCACCGGGCTCGCGAACCGGAGGGCGTTCGAGGAGGCGCTCGCGGGCGCGGTGGCGCGCGCCGCCCGCGGCGAGGCGCCGCTCGCCCTCGTCGCGCTCGACGTCGACCACTTCAAGCGGGTGAACGACGCCCATGGCCACGCAGCCGGCGACGCGGTGCTGGCGGCGGTGGCGGCGCGCGCGGCGGAGGCGCTGCGCGCCGGCGACCTCCTCGCCCGCATCGGCGGGGAGGAGTTCGCGGCGCTCCTGCCCGGCGCCACGCTCGCGGCGGCCGCGGAGGTGGCGGAGCGCATCCGCGGCCGGATCTCCGCCGCGCCGATCGACGCCGGCAGCGCGGCCATCGCCGTGACGGTGTCGGCGGGCCTCGCCGCGCTCTCGCGGGGAGAGGACGGGGCGACGCTCCTCGCCCGGGCCGACGAGCGGCTCTACGCGGCGAAGCGGGCGGGGCGCGATCGTATCGCCCGGTGAGGGGCGGGGCGGAGGGAAACGCCTGCGCGCCCGTCCGCCTCGGGTTATCCTCCCGGACCCGTGAAGAACCGGTCCGCGCTCGCGATCCTCTTCGTCATCGTCTTCATCGATCTCCTCGGCTTCGGGATGGTCATCCCGGTCATGCCGCTCTACGCCGAGCGGCTCGGGGCCTCCGCCACCTGGACCGGGCTCCTCTCCGCCGGGTACTCGGCCATGCAGTTCGTGTTCGCGCCGATCTGGGGCCGGCTGTCCGACCGGGTCGGGCGCCGCCCGATGCTGCTCGGCTCGATCGTGATGACCGCGCTGGCGTTCACCATGTACGCCCTCGCGAACAGCTTCCCCATGCTGCTGCTCTCCCGCCTCTTCGCGGGCGCGGCGACCGCGAACATCTCCATCGCGCGCGCCTTCGTCGCCGACGTGACGGCGCCCGAGGAGCGCGCGAAGGGCATGGGGATCATCGGCGCCGCGTTCGGGCTCGGCTTCGTGCTCGGGCCCGCGATCGGCGGCATCCTCTCCCGCCACTCGCTCGCGCTCCCCGGCTTCGCCGCCGCGGCGCTCGCCGCGGCCAACGGCGTCGCCGCCTGGTTCATCCTCCCCGAGCCCGAGGCGCGCCGCTCCACCGATCGCCGCCCCCGCTTCGCCGCCATGCGGGAGGAGCTCGGCCGCCCCGGCATCCGCCGCGTCATCGGCATCTACTTCCTCACGGTGCTCGCCTTCAGCATGATGGAGGCGACCTACGCGTTCCTCGCGAAGGAGCGCTACGGCCTCGCCGAGTCGCACGTCGGCTACGTGTTCGCGTACATCGGCGTCCTGCTCGTCATCGTGCAGGGCGGGCTCGTCGGACGCCTCTCGCGCCGCTTCGGCGAGAAGCCGCTGCTCGTCGCCGGCCTCGTCCTCCAGGCCGTGGCGCTCCTCTCGCTCCCCTTCGCCGGGAGCGTCGCGGGGCTCCTCGCCGCGACGGCGCCGCTCGCGGTGGGCAGCGGCCTCGCGCAGCCGGCGCTCTCCTCGCTCCTCTCGCGCTTCGCGCGCGCGGAGGACCAGGGCGGCACCCTCGGCATCGGCGAGTCCGCCGCCGCGTTCGGGCGGATCCTCGGCCCGGAGGCCGGCAGCTGGACCTTCGGGCAGTGGTCGATGGCGTTCCCCTACGTCGGCGGCGCTGCCATCATGGCGTTCGCGGCGGCGGTCGGCGCGACGGTGCGGCCGGCGCGCGAGGAGAGGGTGGCGGGCGATGCCTGACCTGCGCAGGGATCCCATCGTCGGGCGGTGGGTCATCATCGCGACCGAGCGCGCGCGGCGGCCCTCCGACCTGGTGCGGCCGCAGGAGCCCGCGAGGCCGGGGCTGTGCCCGTTCTGCCCGGGCCAGGAGGACAAGACGCCGCGCGAGGTGTACGTGTCGGGCCGCCCGCCCTCGGCGCCGGCGAACGGGCCGGGCTGGGGCGTGCGCGTCGTGCCGAACCGCTTCCCCGCCCTCAAGATCGAGGGCGACCTCGATCGCGAGGCGGAGGGGATCTACGACCGGATGAACGGGATCGGCGCGCACGAGGTGATCGTCGAGACGCCCCGGCACGAGCGCCAGATGAAGGACCTCACCGAGGCCGAGCTCACCGAGGTGCTGTTCTCGTTCAAGGCGCGCATCCTCGATCTCCGCAACGACCTGCGCTTCCGCTACATCCTGCTCTTCAAGAACCAGGGGCAGCTCGCGGGCGCCTCGCTCGATCACGCGCACTCCCAGCTCATCGCGCTCCCGGTCGTCCCGCGCCAGGTGGTCGAGGAGATCGAGGGGGCGAGGCGCCACTACGAGCACAAGGAGCGCTGCATCTTCTGCGACATCGTCGGCCAGGAGCGGAAGGAGCGCGCCCGGCTCGTGCACGAGAACGACGAGTTCGTGGTGTTCGCCCCCTGGGCGCCGCGCAGCCCCTTCGAGACCTGGATCGTCCCGAAGCGCCACGAGTCGAACTTCGAGGCGGAGCCGAAGGAGCGGCTCGGGCTCTGCGCGCAGGCCCTCGGGACGACGCTCCGCCGCCTCGCCGCCGCCCTGGGCGACCCCGCCTTCAACTTCATCGTCCACTCGAACCCGCTGCGCGACGCCGCCTCGCCCTCGTACCACTGGCACATCGAGGTGATGCCCGCGCTCACCCAGGTCGCCGGCTTCGAGTGGGGCTCCGGCTTCCACATCAACCCCGTGCCCCCGGAGGAGGCTGCCGAGTTCCTCCGCCGGGTGGAAGGCTGAACGGCGGCGTGAAGCGCGACCCCCGAGGTGCGCGCGAAGCACGCGCCGCCGTCTAGCTCTCGAGGGCACGATGGAGATCCTGTTCGTGGCGTCGGAGGTGGCGCCCTGGTCGAAGACCGGCGGCCTCGGCGACGTCGCCGCGGCGCTCCCCCGCGCGCTCGCCGCGCGCGGGCACGCGGTCTCGGTGGTGACGCCGCGCTACGGCTCGATCGATCCGCGCGCGCACGGGCTCCACCCCCTCCACCGCGCGCTCGACGTGCGCGGCGAGCCGACCACGCTGTGGGTGAGCCGGGAGCGCGCGCCCGTCTACTTCGTCGAGCACGAGCACTTCTTCGGCTCGCGGCGGGGCCTGTACGGCGAGGCGCACGACTACGCCGACAACGCCGAGCGGTTCGCCTACCTCGCGCGCGCGGCGCTCGCCCTGCCCGGCGCGCTCGGGCTCCGGCCGCACGTCGTGCACCTGAACGACTGGCAGACCGGGCTCGTGCCGTTCCTGCTCCGCCACGAGCACGCCCGCGATCCCGCCCTCGCGGGCGCGCGCACCGTCTTCACCATCCACAACCTCGCCTACCAGGGCGTCTTCTCGAAGCACGTCGTGCCCGCGCTCGGGCTCCCGTGGGACGTCTTCCGCTACGAGGCGATGGAGTTCCACGACCAGCTCAACTTCATGAAGGCGGGGCTCGTGTTCGCGGACGCGCTCACCACCGTCTCGCCCACCTACGCGCGGGAGATCACGACGCCCGAGGGCGGGGTGGGCCTCGACGCGCTCCTCCGCCACCGCACGAGGGACCTGCACGGCATCCTGAACGGCATCGACGTCGCCGAGTGGGATCCCGCGACCGACCGCCACCTCCCGGCGCACTACTCCGCCGCCGAGCTCGCCGGGAAGGCGCGCTGCAAGGCGGCGCTCCAGCGCGAGCTCGGGCTGCCGGAGCGGCCGGAGATCCCGCTCGTCGCGATGGTCGGGCGCCTCGCCGAGCAGAAGGGCCTCGACCTCGTCGTCGCCGCCCTCGGCGAGCTGCTCGGGCGCGAGCTGCAGCTCGCCCTGCTCGGCAGCGGGCGGCGCGACTGGGAGGAGGTCTTCGCGCGCGCCGCGCGCGAGCGGCCCGAGCGGATGGCGGCGCGCATCGGCTTCGACGAGGGGCTCGCTCACCGGCTGGAGGCGGGGGCCGACCTGTTCCTCATGCCGAGCCGCTTCGAGCCGTGCGGGCTGAACCAGATGTACTCCCTGCGCTACGGGACCGTCCCCATCGTCCGCGCGGTGGGAGGCCTCGACGACACCGTCGAGGACTACGACGGCTTCCAGCGCGGCACGGGCTTCAAGTTCCGCGACTACCACCCGCAGGCGATGCTGCTCGCGGTGCGCCGCGCGCTCGAGACCTACCGGGACGGCCGCGCCTTCCGGGCGCTCCGCCTGCGGGGCATGGCGCAGGACTTCAGCTGGGACCGCAGCGCGCAGGCGTACGAGTCGCTCTACCGCTCGCTCGCCAATCCCTGATCGTCGGCGGCGCAGCGCGCTCACGGGCGGTTCGGGTGGAGGAGGGCGGCGGCCCTTCACCGCCCACCGGGCGGACCCTACCTTGAGGCATGGCCCGCCGATTCGATGCCCCCGACGACGATCCCGAGGTCACCGCGCAGCCGAGCGAGCGGATGGTGCGCGAGCTGACGAGCGAGGCCGACGAGAAGGTCGTGCCGCTCGAGAACGTGGGCGGCGCGGCGCCGACGACGCTCGGCCTGGACTCGGGCGGAAACTTCCCCGGCCCCGAGGACGATCTCGCGAACCTCGCCGAGCCGGAGCCGCCCGAGGCGCCCGAGGTCGAGGCGATGCACGTGCACGAGAGCGCCGACGAGGAGGACGAGGAGGAGCGCCGCTGACCGGCGGTCCGCGGGCCGCGATCACCTCCGGCGCCGCGCCGGGGGGCTACTCGAGGCCGCGCGCGCGCAGGTCGTCGTCGCTCTCGCCGTGCAGGTGCCCGAGCTCGTGCAGGAGCGTGACCCGCACCTGCTCGGTGAGCTCTCCCCGGTCGGCGGCGAAGCGCAGCAGGTTCTTCCGGTAGAAGACGATCGTGCGGCAGCGCGGCCCGTCCGCCGCGGTGCACGCCTCGTTCTCCGACGGCCCGCGGAAGAGCCCCAGGATCGAGGGCGAGAGCGGCGGGTGCACCGCGAGGAGGTCCGCCGCGTCCGGGAGGTCCTGGATCTCGATCGGCACCGCCTGGAGCGCGCGGCGCTCCTCCGCGGGCAGCCCCGCGACCGCCGTCTCCACCTCGGCCCGGAACGCGGCCATGTCGACCGGCGGCTCCTGCTTGAAGTCGGTGGGCGCCAGCGACCGGGCGCGCCCGAGCAGGGACGAGGCGCGTCGCTCCTCGCCTCGCCGCTCGGCGAGGAGCCCGAGCTGGTGGAGCGTCCACGGATCGTCCGGAGCGAGCGCCAGGGCGCGCTCGAACGCGCGCTGCGCGTCGTCGAAGCGGCAGAGCTCGTAGAGCGCGACGCCGCGCTCGTACACGGCGTCGGCGTCCTCGGGGCGCGCGTGCACGGCGCGATCGAGGTGCGGAAGGGCGAGGTTGCTGCGGCCGAGGTCGTTCTCGGCCATGCCCGCGACGAGCTCGAGGCGCCCGACGAGCTCGCGGTCCTTGCGCAGCGCTGCCGCCCGCGCCCCGCGGACGGCGTACTCGAGGCCGGCCTCGATCGCCTCGGGCTTCCCGCCCAGGCGCCGCACGTGGAGCTCGGCCGCGCCGAGCAGCGCGCCGGGGGCGTCCGGATCGATGGCGAGCGCGCGCGCGAAGGCGAGGCGCGCCTCGTCGACGCGGTTCGCCGCCGCGAGCGCGTCGCCGCGCGCGGTGAGGGCGCCCACGTGGCGCGGCGCGAGCGCGAGGGCCTCGTCCGCGCAGGAGAGCGCCCGATCCTTCGCGTCGCGATCGAGCGCGTCGGCAGACTCCTCGACGAGGACGCCCGGGGAGGCGTTCGGCTCTGCCGGGAGGCAGGGGCCGGCCGGCGCCGGCACGGGCTCCGGCGCGACGAGGGTCCCCTCGTGCGGTCGCGCCGGCGGAACGGGGGCGCTGCTCGCGCGCGCCGAGGGCGCGGGGATCGGTGACACCGCCGGCTCGAGGGGCGGCGAGGCGCGGGTGCATGCCGTGAGGAGGGCGACGCAGACCGCGCGGCGAAGCGGCCGGTACATTGGCGGCAGCTTGCCACGGTTCCGCGGGAGGCGCCATCCGGGGGGTCAGCAGCCGAGCGTGAGGCTGTCCCAACGCCTGCCCGGAGCCGCAACACGCTAGAGGGCAGGCGCCGGGCGGCCTCACCCGTGCCCCGGCGGCGAGGCCCCGAGCTCCCGCTCGCAGCGCGAGGCGAGCTCCTCCAGGAACGCGAGCAGCTCCCTCGGGTGGAGCGGGTCGGCGGCGTTCAGGTCCACCCGGCCGATCCGGTCCATCGCGACCGTCGCGCGCTCGAGGTCCGTCGAGGTACCCAGCTCGAGGAACCAGCCCACCGGCGGCACGCGCAGGTCGCGGAGCTTCGTCCAGAGCCAGCGCAGGTTCGGATCGTTGAAGCCGTAGCCGACGAGGAGGATCTCCCGCCCCATGACGTCGGACGAGAAGCGCAGGTCGATCGGGTTCGCGGCGAGGTCGGAGCGGCGCAGGAAGTCGGACTCGGAGACGACGAGCGAGGCGGGCCGCTCGAGCGTGCCGTGCAGCTTGTAGATGGGGAAGCGTGGCACGAAGCGCCGGCCGACCTCGACGAAGCGCCAGCGGTGGAGATCCTCCGCCTCGGCGACGACCTGGCAGGGCTGGCCGGCCCACTCGAACGTGCGCTCGAGCAGGTCGTCGAAGTTCGTCGTGTACACCGCGGGTACGAAGGGCGCGAGCCGGACGAGGAGGCGCTGCAGCGGCAGGTCCGCGGGATCGATCCGGGAGGTGTCGAACAGCGCCCGGAGGCGCTCCACGAGCCGGTCCTCGCCGCGCAGGAACCGGTAGGCCTCCGGGATGCGAAGGAGCGCGTCCATCGAGACGGGCGCGTCCGGGTCGGGCGGCGCGAAGCGCTGGGGGGCGTCCGGAACCTGCTCGCGCAGGGCGGGGACGAGATCCTCGGCGAGGGCGCAGACCGTCTGGCGCCAGGAAGGGAGGCCCGCCCAGCGGGAGGCGCCCGCGCCGACGAGCAGCACGAGCTGCCCGCGGGCGAGCCGGTCGAACAGGCGGTCCTTCACCTCGCGGACGTCCGTGGACGCGTCCATCGAGACGAAGGTACTCACGCGCCGCGAGGGCCGCGCGTGCTTCGCGCCGCGGGCGCCGCGTCGCGGCTACCGCGGGCCGATGAGCGAGGCGAGCCGCGCCGGCGAGAACGGCGCGAGGTCCACCGGGGGCGGCGCGCCGGTGACGGCCGCCGCGATGGCGTCCGCGGTGATCGGCGCGAGGAGGATGCCGTTGCGCGTGTGGCCGGTCGCGTAGAAGAGGCCCGGGATCGTGCCCTCGCCGAGGATCGGCTCGCCGTCCGGGCTCGCCGGCCGGAAGTTCGACCAGGTCTCGACGACCGGCGCCTGGGCCAGGGAGGGGGCGATCTCGATCGCCACGTCGAGGACGTGGCGGAGGCCGCCCGCGGTGACGGCCTTCTCCCAGCCGACGTCCTCCATGGTCGAGCCGCAGAGGATCCGTCCGTCGGGGCGCGGCACCACGTAGCCGTGACCCGAGAAGACCACGCGCGAGAGGAGCGGCGGCCGCGTGTCGACGACGGCGATCTGGCCGCGCACCGGCCGGACCGCGCCCGGGGGGAGGCCGTTCCCCTCGACGAGCAGGCTCCAGCTCCCCGCCGCGAGCACCACCGCGTCCGCGTCGATGCGGCCCGCGGCGTGCTCCACCCCGGCGGCGCGGCCGCCCTCGGTCCGGATGCGGCGCACGTCGCCCGTGAGGAAGGTCGCGCCGGCGCGGGCGGCGGCGACGTACACCGCGCGCGCGAGCAGGCGCGGATCGAGCGAGGCCTCGTCGGCGAAGAAGAGCGCGCCGCGCGCCTCGCGGGAGAGGCCGGGCTCGAGCGTCCGCACCGCCGCCTCGTCGAGCACCTGCACCGGCAGGCCGGCCCGCTCGAGCTTCTCGGCGCGACCGGCGAGGAGGTGCGCGTGGTCGTCGTCGAACGCCACCTCCAGCGTGCCGAGCGAGCGGAGGGACACGGCGAGGCCGGAGCGGGCCTCGACCTCGCGGACGAACCCGGGGTAGCGCGCGAGGGAGGCCCGGCAGAGGGCGTAGAAGGGACCGGGCTCGATCGCCTCCACGCCCGGCGACAGGATCCCGCCCGCCGCGCTCGACGCCTCCGCGCCGGGGATCGACCGCTCGAGCACCACCACCTTGCGGCCCGACAGCGCGAGCCGAAACGCGACCGAGGCGCCCTGGATGCCGGCGCCCACCACCACCACGTCCGTACGCATGGCGCGCAACACTACGCCCTCGCGCCCGCCGCGGGGAAGCGCTCCGCGCGCGGAGCGGGCTCCATGAAAAAGACGCGCCCGGGCGAGCGAGGCGAGCCCACGTCCCCGCGCGACGCCGGGGCGCAGCGCCCGTCAGATCGGCGGGACCGAGCCGTTGGGCGCGGCCGGCCGCGCGGGCGTGAGGCCGTTCACGAGCAGCTCGAACACGTGGCGCCGCCACGCCTCCGGCGCGAGCGGCTCGTGCACGAAGGGCCGCGCCGCCTCGCGCGAGGACGCGACGAGCGCGGCGAGCCCGCCCACGGTCACGACGGCGAGGATCGGATCGAGCCCGTCCCCGGCGCCGCCCTGCGCGAGCGCGTCGGCGGCGCGCCGGACTGGCTCGAGGAGCGCGGGGTCGGTCTGGGTGAGCTGCGACAGGAAGGGGGCGCCGTCCAGGTACTCGCGGATGAGGATCTGCGCGCCCATCGGATCCTTCATCATCGCGTCGAGGTAGGCGGCCACGACCGAGGCCGGGCCGCCCGGCCCGAGCTGGACGAGCCGCGCGATCTCGTTCGCCGAGCCCAGCCAGACCGCTCGCAGGATGTCGAGGTAGAGGGCGCGCTTGGAGGCCCAGTGGCGGTAGATGAGCGCCACGTTGCAGGACGCGCCGCGCGCGATGCCCTGGACGCGCGCGCCGTGGTAGCCGCGCTTCGAGAACTCGGTGCGCGCCGCGTCCCAGATCCGCTCCGCGATCCCCGCACGCGGGGCGCCCGCCTTGCGGTTGGCGACCGAGCCGTCCATGAAAGCCTGAATACCGGTCGCGTTGACCTGGGTCAAGTCCGCTCGTGCCCCCGTCCGGAGGGTGGGCGAGCCGGCTTATAGAAGGAGGCGAATGACCGGCCGCCCCCGCACCATCCTCCACCTCGATCTCGACGCGTTCTACGCGTCCGTGGAGCAGCTCGACGCGCCGTCGCTGCGCGGGCGCCCGGTGATCGTGGGAGGGCCGTCGCGCCGGGGGGTGGTGTGCGCAGCGAGCTACGAGGCGCGGCGGTTCGGCGTCCGGTCGGCGATGCCGACGGCGCAGGCGCGCAAGCTCTGCCCGGACGGCGTCTTCCTCCCGCCCCGCTTCGACCGCTACTCGGCGCTCTCCGAGCAGGTGTTCGCGATCTACCGGCGCTACACGCCGCTCGTCGAGCCGCTCTCGCTCGACGAGGCGTTCCTCGACGTCACCGCCAGCCGCGCGCTGCACGGCGGCGGGCGCGACATCGCCGCCGCGATCAAGCGCGCCGTGCGGGCGGAGTGCGGGCTCGCCGTGTCCGCGGGCGTCGCCGAGGTGAAGCTCGCCGCCAAGATCGCGACCGACCTCGGCAAGCCCGACGGGCTCGTCGAGGTGCCGGAGGGCGGCGTCGCCGCGTTCCTCGCGCCCCTCCCGGTCGGCCGGCTGTGGGGGGTGGGCCCGGTGACCGAGGCGGCGCTCCGCAAGCTCGGCGTGACGACCATCGGGGACCTCGGCCGCACGCCCGACGCCGCCCTCGCCACGGCGGTGGGCACCTCGAGCGCCCGGGGGCTCCGCGCGCTGGCGCTCGGCGAAGATCCGCGGGACGTCGTGCCCGACGAGGCGGCGAAGTCGGTCGGCGCGGAGGAGACCTTCGGCGAGGATCTCTCCGGCCGCGCCGCGCTGGAGCGTGCCCTCCTCGAGCAGGCCGGACGCGTCGGCCGGCGGCTGCGCGCCGCCGGGCTCGCCGGCCACGTCGTGACGCTCAAGGTGAAGTACGCCGACTTCACCCTCGTCACGCGGCGCACGACCCTCCCGAACGCGACCGACGACGACCGGGCGATCTTCGAGGCTGTCCGCGCGCAGCTCGAGCGCGTCGAGGTGGAGCGCCCGGTGCGGCTCACCGGCGTGTCGGTCTCCGGGTTCGCGGGCGAGGCGGAGCGCGGGCAGCTCGATCTGTTCCAGGCCGCCCCGGCGCCGCCGCCGGAGGTGGAGAAGCGCCGCTCGCTCAACGCCGCGCTCGACGTGCTGGCGCGCCGCTTCGGCGATCGCGCCGTCACTCGCGCGGATCTCGCCGACGAGGACGGGCGCGAGGACGACGGGTGACGAGCGTGCTCGAGCCCCGCGACTACGTCGCCGCGGGCGCTACCCGCCGCCGTCGCTCCCCGGGGGGCCGCTGTTCGGCACCCAGCGCGAGTCGGGGGCCGGTCCCTCGGGGGCCGGCCGGTCGGTCCGCGGCGCGGAGCGCGCGTCGATCGTGAGGGCAGTCGGCCTCCCGCCGCGCCCGCTCTCGTACGAGGCCCGCACCGGGCTCCCCTCGCGGAGCGACGCGAGCGGCGCGATCCGTCCGTCGAGCGTGATCGCGGTGGCGTCCCCGACCCGGAGGACCACGCTCTCCTCCCCCGGGGCGCGGATGACCACGCGCCCCTCGGCGCACCGCTCGAGCGTTCCCTCGATCTTCCGGATGGCCCGCGCGCGGACCGCCGCCCGCCTGTGCCGGTCCGCCCGACGGCTCTCCTCCGGCCCGGCCGACCGCTCCTCCGGCGTGCGGCCGTCCCGCTGCGCGACGGTCGGAGGCTCCACGGGATCCTGCTCGCGCGCCGCGCGCTCGCCGCGCTTGCAGGCGAGGGCCAGCGCGGCCGCGAGCAGGGCGGCGAGCCAGGGGCTGTTGCCTGCGAAAAGCACGTCGCACCGCCGTCGAAGGGAAGGACCCTCGATCGAACGTGCGCTCGCGCCCGACCCCGGGCAACGGCGCTCCGCCGGCATGGCCCGGGCGCCGCCCAGCGGGCTTCCTCCCTGCGACCGCCAGCCGCAAGTTCTCCCCATGATCTCGACCGAAACGACCGGACGGCCGGGGGAACATCTCGTGACTCGCGATCGCGACGCGGGCGAGATCGACGCGCGGGCGGACGCGCTGCGCGCGCTCACCGAGGCCGGCGTGCCGCACCTCGTCGCGGGGGCCTACGCCTTCTTCGAGTACACCGGCATCTTCCGCGACACGAAGGACCTCGACATCTTCCTCCGCCAGCGGGACGTGGAGGACGCCTTCCGCGTCCTCGAGGGCGCCGGGTTCCGCACCGAGATGACCGACCCGTCCTGGATCGGGAAGGGCTTCCGGGGCGAGTGGTTCGTGGACCTCATCTTCTCCTCGGGCAACGGCGTCGCCGTGGTCGACGACCTGTGGTTCGAGCACGCGCGCCCCGGCCGCGTGATGGGCGTCGACGTGCTGCTCGCGCCCCCCGAGGAGATCATCTGGTCGAAGGGCTTCGTCCTCGAGCGCGAGCGGTACGACGGCGCGGACGTGAACCACCTGCTCCGGGCGTGCGGCGAGTGGCTCGACTGGGACCGGCTCCTCATGCGCTTCGAGCGCTACTGGGAGGTGCTCTTCTCGCACCTCATGCTCTACCGGTTCACCTACCCGGGGGAGCGGGGCAAGGTGCCGGACCGCGTGCTCCACGCGCTCATGGAGCGTACTCGCGCGGACATCGCCGAGGGTAACCACGTGCGCCCGGTCTGCCGCGGGACGCTCATCTCGCGGGTGCAGTACCGGCACGACCTCGATCACCTCGGCTACGAGGACGGTCGCAAGTGGGACGAAGCCGAGCGGGTGACGGGGAAGGAGAACGATGGCGGACGGGAACGGGACCTTCCGGCTGGCGGCGGTCGCTGATCTCCACTGCCGACAGGACCAGCACGGCCGCTTCCGCGAGCTCGTGAAGATCGTGAACGGCGAGGCGGAGGGGCTCCTGCTCGCGGGAGACCTCACCGACCACGGCACCATCGACGAGGCGAAGACGCTCGCCGAGGCGTTCGCGCTCTTGCGCGTGCCGTGCGCCGCCGTGCTCGGCAACCACGACTTCGAGGGCGGGGTGGTGAAGGACCTCGTCCGGATCCTCGGCGAATCGAGCATCGAGGTGCTCGACGGCGACCACGCCGTGTTCGACAAGCGCGTCGGCATCGCCGGCGTGAAGGGGTTCGCCGGGGGGTTCGAGCGGGCCATGCTGCAGGCCTTCGGCGAGCCGATCATCAAGGCGTTCGTGCAGGAGGCGGTCAACGAGGCGCTGAAGCTCGAGGCCGCGCTCGGCCAGCTCGACACGCCGATGAAGATCGTCATGACGCACTACGCGCCCATCGCCGAGACCTGCCAGGGCGAGGAGGCGGAGATCCGGCCGTACCTCGGGACGTCGCGCCTCTCCGCGCCGTGCGAGGCGTTCGGCGCGTGCGCCGTGTTCCACGGCCACGCCCACCACGGCAAGACGGACGGCCGTACGCCCAAGGGCATCCCCGTCTACAACGTCGCGATGCCCCTGCTCCGGAAGCTCTGGGACAAGCGCTTCCGCGTCTTCGACGTGTGGGAGGGCGGCTGCACGCCGGTGACGCCGGGTCCCGAGCTGGTCGTGACGACGCATTGAAACGGGGACTGCGTCCCCGCGATCCTCAATGCCGCATCGGCGGCGGGCCGGCGGCCTTGCGGACGCGCTCGAGGATCTCGTCCATCCCGACCGACTTCGGGATGTAGCCCTGCGCGCCGAGGAGCTCCGCCTCCCACTCGAACCCGTAGGCAGAGAGGATCAGGATCGGCACCGCGGAGCTCTTGGCGTCGCCGCGCATGCGCTCCATCACGCCCCAGCCGTCGAGCACCGGCATCTTGAGGTCGAGCAGCACGATGCCGGGCGCCTCGTCGGCCACCCGCTGCAGGGCGATCTCACCGTTCTCGGCCTTCTGCACCGGGTAGCCCGCCTCGGAGAGCACCTCGGAGAGCGCCTCGCGGAAGTCGTCGTCGTCGTCGACGACGAGGATGTACTGGCCGGGGGTCATGGCGCGGTCGGCTCCGTGCGCAGCGCCGCGGCGATCTCGCCGGCGATGCGCCGCGCGTCCTCGACGTGATCAGGTGCGAGCGACACGGCGCCGACGACCGGGTGGCCGCCGCCGCCGTACCGCTCGCACAGCTTGGAGATGTCGTGCGCGCGCGGCGGCCGGGCCCACGGGTTCGACCCGACCGACACCTTGGCGCGCTTGGGGTCGCGGCTCACGACCACCGTGTAGCGGGCCTCGGGGAAGAGCTCGTACGCGATGAACTTGTTCGCCGACTCGATGGGCGTGCGGGTGAGATCGATCATGACGACGCCCTGCTCGACGCGGGCGAGGCGACGGTACACCTCGATGGCGTCCGCGTGGCGCGCGAGGATGGGCTCGAGCGGCTGTGCCACCCAGGGCTCGGCCGCGATCTCGGCGAGCGGCCGGTGCTGCAGGGCCTCGATGAGCCGGGCGGGGACCGCCGGGTCCTTCGTCGCCTCGAGCAGCGTCATGATCCGCAGCGCCGGCGCCTCCAGCCGCACCGCGGTGGCGGGCGAGTCGAACCGGGCCGCGTCGATGACGTCGGCCCAGCGGACGAGCTCCGCGAGATCCTCGGCGCGCCAGTCGAAGCGCTCCGCGAGCGTGCGGGCCATGAAGCCGGTGCAGCTCGGCGCGGCCGGGTCCCAGAACTTCTGGCCGCTCACGTCCCGCTCGAACAGGGCGCGATCGTGGGGGGTGGGGAAGGCGCTCGCGTGATGGTCGAACCACCAGTGAAGGTCGGGCGACGGGGAGAAGCGGAAGTCGACGCAGGCGTTCACGTCGCCGTCGAAGGCGCCGGGCGGGAACGGATCGCCGGCGCCGTGCTGCAGCGGCACGTGTCGGACCGTGGAGAGCCGCGTCCCCTCGCGCTCCTCGAAGAAGCGGCTGAAGAGCGCCGCGGAGGCGCAGCCGTCGAAGCAGTTGCCGTGGTAGAGGACCTTGAGCTGCATCGGAGCGGGGCAATCTAGTGACCGGCCGAGCATACCGTCAACGCGCGAGTCGGGCCGCGTGACCTCGCGCGGGCCCCCACCGGGTCGAAGGCGCGCGGCCCGCGCGGAGGAAGCGGGGGCGCGGCGGGGTGGCCGGCGAGCGCCGATCGCGCGCGACCCGGGCCGCGGCGCTCGCCGTGGCCCTCCGCCCGCTCGCTCCGTCCGCCCGTCCCGGTCCGCGCGGCGCGCCGGCGTTCCGCGCCCGGCCCTGCGGCGCGGACCTCGGGGCGCGGCGGGCCCGGGGAGGCGTGCCGACGAGGTAGCGGCCAGCCGTTTCCGCGGGTTAGACTCCGCCGCGATGGACGCGATCCGCGTCGGGGCCCTCCTCGACGACAAGAAGTTCGACCTCCGGCTCACCCTCGTCGCGGGCAAGCAAGGGCTCTCGCGCCGCATCAGCTCCGCCCGGATCCAGAAGCCCGGGCTCGTGCTGGCCGGCTTCACCGAGAACCTCCACCGCGAGCGGGTCCAGGTGTTCGGCAACACCGAGATGAGCTACCTGCAGACGCTGCCGCGCGAGCGCGCGGTGGACGTCCTGCGGAGCTTCTTCTCCGCCGACATCGCCTGCCTCGTCGTGACGAAGGGGCTCGAGGTGCCGCCCGAGATGGCGGCCGCGGCCGACGAGTCCGGGGTGCCGCTCCTGCGCACGACGCACCTCAGCTCGACCTTCATCGAGGGCGTCCAGAACTACCTCGAGGACATCCTCACCGCGCAGACCTCGATGCACGGGGTGCTGCTCGACGTCTTCGGCGTCGGCATCCTGCTCCTCGGCAAGTCGGGCATCGGCAAGAGCGAGATCGCGCTCGACCTCGTCATGCGCGGCCACCGCCTCGTCGCGGACGACATCGTCGACGTGAAGCGGCGTACGCCCGACTCCGTCTACGGCGCCGGCTCCGAGATCATCAAGCACCACATGGAGATCCGCGGGCTCGGGATCATCAACATCAAGGATCTCTTCGGCGTCGCGTCCATCCGCGAGCGGAAGAAGATCGAGATCGTCCTCGAGCTCGTGGAGTGGGATCCCAGCGTGGAGTACGACCGCCTGGGCGTCGAGGAGAAGAAGTTCCGCATCCTCGACGTGGAGATCCCGATGCTCATCGTCCCGGTCCGTCCGGGCCGCAACATGACCACCATCGTCGAGGTCGCGGCGCGCAACCACCTCCTGAAGCTCCAGGGCCACCACTCGGCCCGGGAGTTCCAGGAGCGGCTGAACCGCGCGATCGCGCTCGCCCCCGGCGGGCGAGTCGGGGAGCTGGACGTCGAATGATCGAGAACGCGAACCACGGCGCGGCGGAGGTCGTGATCCTCACCGGCGTGTCCGGCTCGGGGAAGTCCACCGCGCTCCGCGCGCTCGAGGACGCCGGCTTCTACTGCGTCGACAACCTGCCCATCCTGTTCCTCGAGAAGCTGCTCGAGCTCTCGGGCCACACCGCCGGCGAGGTGTCGCGCCTCGCGCTCGTCGTCGACGCGCGCGAGGGGCGCTTCCTCGCCGACGCCCCGCGCGTCATCCAGGAGATCCGCCAGCAGGGGGCGGACGTCGAGGTGCTGTTCCTCGACGCCTCCGACGAGTCCCTCGTGCGCCGCTACTCGGAGACGCGGCGGCGCCACCCGCTCGCCGGCGAGACCGGCACCGTCCCCGACGGCATCGCCGCCGAGCGCCGCGCCCTCGCCGCGCTGAAGGCGATCGCCGACGAGGTGATCGACACGACGACGCTGAACGTCCACGAGCTGAAGCGGCTCGTCACCCGGCGCTTCGGGTCCTCGGAGGGCGCCCGGCTCGGCGTCACGGTGGTTTCGTTCGGGTTCCGCTTCGGCCTGCCCACCCACGCCGACCTCGTGCTCGACGTGCGGTTCCTCCCGAACCCCTACTTCATCCCCGAGCTGAAGTCGCACCCGGGCACGGACCCGCGCGTGGCGAGCTTCGTGCTCGGCCAGGCCGACGCGAAGGCCTTCCTCGAGCGCACCGTCGACCTGCTCGGCTTCCTGCTCCCGCGCTACCGCGCCGAGGGGAAGAGCTACCTCACGATCGCGATCGGCTGCACCGGCGGAAAGCACCGCTCGGTGGCGCTCGCCGGCGCGCTCTCGGAGCGGCTGGAGGCGGGCGGCCAGCCGGTCCGGCTGTGGCACCGGGACGTGGAGAAGGAGTAGGGCGCCGGCACCGCTGGCCCCCGGGGGCGCGCGAGGCTATGGTACGCCCGCGCCGGGGGAGGAGCATCCTGATGGTCGGTCTCGTCGTCGCCACGCACGGCAATCTCGCGCAGGAGCTGCTCCGCACCGCGGAGGGCATCGTCGGTCGCCTCGAGCAGTCCGAGGCGGTGAGCATCGGCGCGGGCTCGTCCATGGAGGACTGCCGCGCCCGCCTGGGCGAGGCCGTGAAGCGCGTGGACGCAGGCGAGGGCGTGCTCGTCCTCACCGACATGTTCGGCGGCACCCCGGCGAACCTCGCGCTCACCTTCCTCGACGAGAAGCTCGAGGTGGTCACCGGCGTGAACCTCCCCATGGTGCTGAAGCTCGCCACTGCCCGGGCGGAGAGCCTCGGCCTCCACGCCACCGCCGAGCTCCTCACCGGCTACGGCCAGAAGAACATCACGCTCGCGTCCGAGCTCCTGCGCACCCGGGCACGCACGAGCCGTTCGTCGTGAATCGCGCAGCCCGCGCAGCCGTCTCTACCCCGTGATCTCCCTCGTCCGCGTCGACAACCGGCTCCTCCACGGCCAGGTGCTCGAGACCTGGCTCCCTCGCCTGGGGGTGAAGGAAGTGGTCGTGGCGGACGACGAGGCCGCGTCGAGCGTGCTCGCCCGCGCGGCGATGACCCTGTGCGTCCCGCCCGAGCTGCCGGTGCGGATCGAGCCGCTGCGGGCGATCGACTTCGGGGCGCTCGCGGAGTCCGACCGGCCCGTGCTCGTGCTCGTGCGCGACGTCGCCCAGCTCGCCGAGGCCCGCGCCGCCGGCCTCACGCCGGCGCGGGCGCGGCTCCTCAACGTGGGCAACGTGCACTTCGGCCCGGGGCGCAGGGCCGTCACGCCCTCGGTTTTCCTGTCGGAGGACGAGATCCGGACGCTGCGCGAGCTGGCCGCGGCGGGCTTCGAGGTGGAAGCCCGCTCGGTGCCCACCGAAGCCCCCGCGGGGATCGACGAGATCGAACGCCGGTACGCCGCGGCCCGTTAGGTTACACTGCTTGGGCTTGTCCTACCTCGTCCTAGGGGTCGTCGCGGGCCTCGCCGCGATCGAGCGCAAAGGCTTTCTGCAGGCCATGCTCTCGCGGCCCATCGCGCTCGCGCCGATGACCGGCTGGGCGCTCGGCGATCCGCACGGCGGTCTCCTCGTGGCCCCACCGCTCGAGCTGCTCTGGCTCGGCGCGGTGAACCTCGGCGCGGCGTTGCCGGTGCACGAGGCGCTCGGCACGGTGGCCATCACGGGCGGCGCGGTCCTCGCCGGGCGCGCGCTCGGCGTGGGCGTCTCGCCGGAGGTGGCGATCCTGGCCGTGCTCCTCTGCGCGCCGCTCGCCCACCTCGGGCGCGTCGCGGACCGCTTCGTCGAGCTCTGGAACGATCGGCTGGCGGTGCGCGCCGAGGCCGCCCTCGCGGGGGGCGATGCACGCGCCGCGGTGCGCTGGAACCTCCACGGGCTCGTGGCCCCGTTCGCCGTCGCCGCGCTCCTCGCGCCCGCCGGCGCCGCCCTCGCCGCGGTGGTGATCCCCGCGTTCCTGCGCGCGGTACCCGGCGCGACCGGACCGCTCAGGCTCGGCTTCTTCGCCTTCGCGGCGCTCGCCGCCGCCTCGGGCGCGAAGGCGCTCCGCGCGCGCGAGGCGCCGCGCTTCTTCTACGGCGCCCTCGGCGGCGCGCTCGCGGCGGGGCTGCTCATCGGGGGGGTCCTGTCGTGAGCCCGGCCCGCGTCCCCCCAAGGACGCTCGCCCGCGTGTTCTGGCGTTGCCTGTTCCTGCAGGCCGCCTGGAACCGGCGCGGCATGCAGAACCTCGGCTTCGCCTACGCGATCGAGCCGGCGCTCGCCGCCCTCTATCCGGAGCCCGGGCGGCGGCGCGAGGCGCTCGAGCGCCACCTCCAGTTCTTCAACTGCCATCCGTTCATGGCCGCCGCCATCGTGGGCGGCGCGATCCACCACGAGGAGCGGGTCGCCGCCGGCGAGGAGCCGCCCGGCGCCGCCATCCGCTACAAGACCACGCTGCAGGGGCCGCTCGCGGCGCTCGGCGACGGCTTCTTCTGGACGGCGCTCCGCCCGTTCTGCGGCGCGCTCGGCGCCGCCGGCGCGCTCGTCGTCGGCGTCCCCGCCATCGTGGCGGCCGTCCTCCTCTACAACGTCATCCACCTCTCCCTGCGCCTCGGGCTGTTCCGCGCCGCCTACCGCGGCGGAGACGCCGTCGTCCCGGTGATCGCGCGGCTCGGGCTGCCCCTCGCGGCCGACCGCCTGCGCGCCGCCGGCGTCGCCCTGTGCGGCGTCGCGGCGGCCATCGTCGTCCTCCGCGGCGCGGGCGCGGCGGGGGCCGCGGCCGGGATCGTCGCGGCGCTCGTGGCCGGGACCGGCTACGCCGCGCTCGCCCGCGGCGCGCGCCTCCTCCCCACCGCCTACGTCGCCGCCCTCGCGGGCATCGCGGTGGCGGTGGCGGGCCACCTCCACTGGAGCAGCTAGCCGCATGCCGAGGCACGAGCGCACCTTCGTCATCGTCAACTCGCTGGGGCTCCACGCCCGCGCCGCGGCGCAGCTCGTCCAGACGGCGAACCGCTTCCGCTCCGAGATCCACGTCGAGAAGGACGGGATGCAGGTGAACGGGAAGAGCATCATGGGCGTGCTCACGCTCGCGGCCGCGAAGGGCTCCTCCATCGTCGTGCTCGTGGAGGGAGAGGACGCCGACTCGGCGATGACCGCGCTCGCGAAGGTGATCGAGAACGGGTTCGGAGAGAAATGACGCCGGCCTCCGCCTCCATCCTCGTCGGCATCGCCGCGTCCCCCGGGATCGCGATCGGGCGCTGCTGGCCGGTGGACCGGCGGCGGGTGCGTGCGCCGAAGCGCCGGCTCGCCCCGGAGGAGGTGGAGAGCGAGCTCGCCCGGCTGCGCACCGCGCTCGAGATCTCGGATCTGCAGCTCGCGGAGGTGCGCGAGAAGGTGGAGCGGGCGCAGGGGGCGCAGGGCGGCGCCGAGCACACCGCCATCATCGACATGCACCGGATGATGCTGAAGGACGAGATGCTCGTCCTCGAGGCGCAGCGGCTCATCCGGGAGGACCGCATCAACGCGGAGTGGGCGGTGAAGCGGGCCGTCCGCAAGATCAAGAGCGCCTTCCACGAGCTGGCGGACGAGTACTTCAAGGAGCGCCGCGCCGACGTGGACTACGTCGGCGAGCGCGTCATCAAGAACCTCCTCGGCCAGGCGCCCGACGTGGAGGAGCCGCCGCCCGAGGGCGCGATCATCGTCGCGCACGACCTCTCGCCGGCCGACACCGCGCTCCTGCTCCACGAGCGCAAGGTCGCCGCGTTCGTGACCGACACCGGCGCGAAGACCTCGCACACCGCCATCGTCGCGCGCGCCCTCGAGGTGCCGGCGGTGGTGGGCGTGGGGCGCATCACCACGCTCGCCAGCCGCGGCGACTGGATCGCCGTCGACGGCAGCCGCGGCGTGGTGGTGATCAACCCGTCCCCCGGCGACCGCGTCGAGTACGAGGTCGCGCGGGAGCGGTTCCTCGAGGCGGAGCAGGTGCTGCTCCGCACGCGCGATCTCCCGGCCCGCACGCTCGACGACGTCACCGTGCGGCTCGCCGGCAACATCGAGTTCGTGGAGGAGGTCCCGAGCCTCGTGGCGCACGGCGGCGAGGCGGTGGGGCTCTACCGCACCGAGTTCCTGTTCCTCGGCCGCCACGACCTCCCCGGCGAGGGCGAGCAGTATCAGAGCTACCGCCGCGTCCTCGAGGCGCTCGCGCCGAAGCCGGTGACGATCCGCACCTTCGACCTCGGCGGCGACAAGCTGCCGGTGGGGATGCGCGTGCCGGCGGAGAACCCCGCGCTCGGCCTGCGGGCGATCCGCTACTGCCTGCGCCAGCCGGAGATGTTCCGCATCCAGCTGCGCGCCCTCCTGCGCGCGTCGGTGCACGGGAACCTCCGCATCATGTTCCCCATGATCTCGGGGGTCGCCGAGCTGCGCGCCGCGCGCCGGCTCCTCGGCGAGGTGCGCGAGGAGCTGCGCCGCGAGGGCGTGGCGGTGCGCGACGACGTGCCGGTGGGGATCATGATCGAGCTGCCCTCCGCGGCGCTCATCGCCGACCGGCTCGCCAACGAGTGCGACTTCTTCTCCATCGGCACGAACGACCTCATCCAGTACGCGCTCGGGATCGACCGCCAGAACAAGGACGTCGCCTACCTGTACAAGCCGCTCCACCTCGCGGTGCTGCGGATGCTGAAGCAGATCTGCGACGCGGCGCAGGCGGTGGGGATCCCGGTCTCGATGTGCGGCGAGATGGCAGGCGAGCCGACCAACGCGCTCGTGCTCATCGGCCTGGGCGTCTCCGAGCTGTCGATGAACGGCTCCGCCATCCCGCTCGTGAAGCGCGTGATCCGCGCCGCGCGCGCCGAGGACGGTCGCGCCCTCGTCGAGCGGCTCCTCTCGTTCACGACCGCCGACGACATCGAGCGCGAGGTGCGCACCGAGATGCTCCGCCGCTTCCCGGAGCTGCTCGAGGCCGAGCCGGCGCTCGGCCCCGTGTCAGGGTAGGGGAAGGACCCCTCGCCCGTCCGCCCGGCGGCACGATCGCGCGCTCCCAAAGCGCGTCCGCAGAGCCGCAAGACGCGCGCGGTGGAGGACCGTCCGTCATATTGACAGGGTCCGCCCCCGCCGCGTACCTTCGCCACCCCCACGCCCACCGGAGAACCCGTCCGATGCCGCACACCGACTACCTCTTCACCTCCGAGTCCGTCACCGAGGGCCATCCCGACAAGATGGCGGACCAGATCTCGGACGCGGTCCTCGACGCGGTGCTCGCGCAGGACAAGAAGGGGCGCGTCGCCTGCGAGACGCTCCTCAAGACCGGCTACGTGATGATCGCGGGCGAGATCACGACGAGCGCCCGCATCGAGTACCCGAAGCTCGCGCGCGAGGTCGTGAAGCGCATCGGCTACGTCTCCGGGGAGATGGGCTTCGACGGCAACACCTGCGGCGTGCTGGTCGCGGTGGACCAGCAGTCGCCCGACATCGGCCAGGGCGTCGACGTCGGCGGCGCGGGCGACCAGGGCATGATGTTCGGCTACGCCTGCGACGAGACGGCGGAGCTCATGCCGGCGCCCATCCAGTACGCGCACGCCGTGACGCGCCAGCTCGCCAAGTCGCGCCGCGCCGGGCTCGACTTCCTCCGCCCCGACGGCAAGAGCCAGGTGACGGTCGAGTACCGCAGCGGCAAGGTCGCGCGCATCGACACGGTGGTGGTCTCGACGCAGCACGCGGAGAGCGTCTCGAACCGCAAGCTCCACGCCGCCATCCGCGAGGAGGTCATCGCGAAGGCGCTGCCGAAGAAGCTCGTCGACAAGAAGACCAAGATCTTCATCAACCCCACCGGCCGCTTCGTGATCGGCGGGCCCATGGGCGACACGGGCGTCACCGGCCGCAAGATCATCGTGGACACCTACGGCGGCATGGGCCGCCACGGCGGCGGCGCCTTCAGCGGCAAGGATCCGTCGAAGGTGGATCGCTCCGCCGCGTACATGGGCCGCCACATCGCGAAGAACGTCGTCGCGGCCGGGCTCGCGCGCCGCTGCGAGGTGCAGGTCGCCTACGCCATCGGCGTCGCCGAGCCCGTCTCGGTGATGGTCGAGACGTTCGGCACCGCCCTCGTCCCGGAGGAGCGCATCGCCCAGGCCGTCCGCGAGGTGTTCGGCCTCACGCCCAAGCAGATCATCGAGGGCCTCGACCTCCTGCGGCCGATCTACGAGAAGACCGCCGCCTACGGCCACTTCGGCCGGACCGAGAAGGAGTTCAGCTGGGAGCGCACCGACAAGAAGGACGCGCTCCGCGACGCCGCCGGCGGCAAGGTCCGCGCGGTCGCCGGCGCCTGAACGGATCTTGCGGGGGCTGCGCCCCCGCCCCGACGACGGCTGGCCGCCGTCCTCGGGGCCCCACCCCTGCTCGCCGGGTACGTGCGCCGCCGCGTGGCGGCTGCGCCGCGAACGCGGCAGCGCCCGGGCGGGCTCGCTGCGCTCGCCGGAATTCGGCCGACGCCCGCCCGCGCCGTCGCCTCCTCGAGGGCCCGCACCCGGAAACGGGGCGGGCCCTCTTCCTTCGTGGGGCGACGGGGCGTCCTTGACCGCCGCGGGGTCCGCGCCATATATCCGTCCATCCGGATGGAACGATGACCGTTGCCGCCCCCGCCCGTCCCCCCGCGGACGCCCTCCTCGGCTGGATGGAGGGGCTCGCCGATCCCACCCGGCTCAGGCTCCTGCACGCCCTCGAGCGCAAGGAGCTCTCGGTCCTCGAGCTCTGCGAGGTGCTGGCGCTGCCCCAGTCCACCGTCTCCCGCCACCTCAAGGTCCTCTCCGGCCAGGGCTGGCTCGTGAGCCGACGGCAGGGGACCCAGAGCCTCTACGGGTTCGCAGAGGACGTCGCGCCGGGCGCCCGCCGGCTCTGGCTCCTCGCCCGCGCGGAGAGCGAGGGCTGGCCGGCGGTGAGGCAGGACGCCGGACGGCTGCAGGCGGTCCGGGCCCGCCGGGACGGCGCCGAGCGCTTCTTCGCGGGCGCGGCGGCGGCGTGGGACAAGCTCCGCGCCGAGGTGTACGGCCCGGGCGTCGCGCGCGAGGCGCTCCTCGCGCTCCTGCCCGCCTCCTGGACGGTCGCCGATCTCGGCTGCGGCACCGGCGCGCTCGCGGCCGACCTCGCGCCGCGCGTGCGCCAGGTGCTCGCGGTCGACCAGTCCGGCGCGATGCTCCGCGCCGCGCGCCGTCGCTGCGCCGCGCTGCCCAACGTCGAGCTGCACGAGGCGCGGCTCGAGGCCCTGCCCATCGCCGACGGGCGCTGCGACGCCGCGCTGCTCGTGCTCGTCCTCGCCTATCTCGACGACCCCGCGCCCGCGCTCCGCGAGGCGGCCCGCGTGCTCGCCCCGGGCGGCCGGCTCGTCGTCGTGGACGCCGCCCGCCACGCCGACGCCGCGCTCCGCCGCCGGATGGGCCAGGTCCGCCCCGGCTTCGCGCCGGAGGAGCTGGAGGCGCTCCTCGCCGCCGCCGGCCTCGCCGCCGTGCGCGTCCGCGCCCTCCCGCCCGAGCCCGGCGCCCGCGGGCCCGGCCTCGTCGTCGCGACGGCCGAGCGCGCCGCGCGCCGCCGCTGACCGAAGATCTTCACGACCCACTACACGAAGCCACGAGCAAGGAGAGCACCATGGCCGTCCCCGCCGCCCGGAAGAAGCAGCTGAAGCCGCCCGCCGCGCCCGTCGAGCACCGCGTGAAGGACCTCGCGCTCGCCGACTGGGGCCGCAAGGAGATCGAGCTCGCCGAGAAGGAGATGCCCGGCCTCATGGCGGTGCGGCGCGAGTACGCGCGCAAGAAGCCGCTCGCCGGCCAGCGCATCACCGGCTCGCTGCACATGACCATCCAGACCGCGGTGCTCATCGAGACGCTCGCGGAGCTCGGCGCCGAGGTGCGCTGGGCGAGCTGCAACATCTTCTCGACCCAGGATCACGCCGCCGCGGCGGTGGTGGTCGGGCGCGGCGGCAGCCCGGAGGCGCCGCGCGGCGTGCCGGTCTTCGCCTGGAAGGGCGAGACGCTCGAGGAGTACTGGGACTGCACCGAGCGGGCCCTCGACTTCGGCGCCGGCAAGGGGCCGACGCAGATCGTGGACGACGGCGGCGACGCGACGCTCCTCATCCACAAGGGCTTCGAGTTCGAGCAGGCCGGCAAGGTGCCGCGCGGCTCCGCCAGCGACTCCGAGGAGTACGCCGTCGTCCTGAAGCTCCTCGCCCGCGAGCTGAAGAAGGACCCGCAGCGCTGGACCCGCGTCGCGAAGGACTGCGCGGGCGTGACGGAGGAGACGACCACCGGCGTGCACCGGCTCTACGAGATGCAGAAGGCGGGCACGCTCCTCTTCCCCGCCATCAACGTGAACGACTCGGTGACGAAGTCCAAGTTCGACAACCTCTACGGCTGCCGCCACTCGCTCGTGGACGGGCTCAACCGCGCGGCCGACGTGATGCTCGCCGGCAAGCTCTGCGTGGTGTGCGGCTACGGCGACGTGGGCAAGGGCTGCGCGCAGGCGCTCCGCGGCCAGGGCGCGCGGGTGGTGGTGACCGAGGTCGATCCCATCAACGCGCTGCAGGCGTCGATGGAGGGCTACCAGGTCGTGCGCGTCGAGGACGTGGTGAAGGAGGCGGACGTGTTCGTGACCGCCACCGGCAACCTCGACGTCATCACCGTCGAGCACCTGAAGCAGATGAAGGACTGCGCGATCGTCGGCAACATCGGCCACTTCGACAACGAGATCGACATCGCGGGGCTGAAGAAGGTGCCGGGCGTGGAGAAGGTGAACATCAAGCCGCAGTACGACGCCTTCGTGTTCCCCGACGGCCACCGCGTGCTCGTCCTCGCCGAGGGCCGGCTCCTCAACCTCGGCTGCGCGACCGGCCACCCCTCGTTCGTGATGTCGAACTCCTTCACGAACCAGACGCTCGCCCAGCTCGAGCTCGCCACGAACCGGGCGGCCTACGAGAAGAAGGTCTACGTGCTCCCGAAGCACCTCGACGAGAAGGTCGCGGCGCTGCACCTCGAGCAGATCGGCGCGAAGCTCACCAGGCTCACGAAGAAGCAGGCGAGCTACCTCGGCGTGCCGCCGAACGGCCCGTTCAAGCCCGATCACTATCGTTACTAGCTCCAGCGCGGGGGCTCGCGGCCGCCACGGTCGCGAGCCCCGCCAGGTCGACGCCGCGAGCGGGGCGGCTCCGGTGGAAGGGCCCCGCGGGCGGGAAGTCCGCGCGTTGATGATCCGGGGACTGTGGACTAGGGTTCGGTCCGCGCATGAGCCTCCTCGCCGCCGTCTTCCTCGGGATCCTCCAGGCCGCGACCGAGTTCCTCCCGGTCTCGTCCACCGCCCACCTGCTCGTGTTCGGCGAGCTGCTCGGTCACGACCTCGCCGATCCGCGCTTCCGCGCGTTCGCCACCATCATCCAGACGGGCACCACCCTCGCGGTGCTCGTGTACTTCCGCACCGAGATCTACGCGCTCGCGGTGGCGGGCCTGCGCTCGCTCGCCCGGCGCCGGCCGCTCGAGACGCCACAGTCGCGCCTCGCCTGGTTCATCGTGCTCGGCACGATCCCCGCGGCCGTGCTGGGCAAGCTGTTCGAGAAGCGCATCGAGGCGCTCGGGAACTGGGTCATCGCCGGCTCGCTCGTCGCGCTCGGGCTCGTGCTCCTCGCCGCGGAGCGGTACGCGCGCCACCTGCGCCACGTCGAGGACGTGCGCGCCGTGGACGCGGTGCTCATCGGCGTCGGCCAGGCGCTGGCGCTCGTCCCGGGCAGCTCGCGCTCCGGCACGACCATCACCACCGGCATGCTGCTCGGCTTCACGCGCGAGGCGGCGGCGCGCTTCAGCTTCCTCCTCTCGGTGCCGATCATCCTCGGCGCGGGGGCCTACAAGCTGTGGAAGACCGTGCCGGTGCTGCGCGGCGAGCCGGGCTGGGCCCTCGCCACGCTCGTCGGCACGGCGGTGTCCGCGGTCGCGGGCTACCTCGTCATCGACTGGCTCCTCGGCTGGCTGCGCACCCGCACCACCCACGTGTTCGTGGTCTGGCGGATCGCCGCCGGCGTCGCGCTCGCGATCCTCATCTGGCAGGGCGTGCTCCCGGCCGGCGAGCACCCGGCGCCGCCCGCGCCGGCGACCGCCGCGGCCCACGCAGGAGCCGCGCCGGCGCCGCTCGGCGCCGCGCTCCGCCGATGAGCCTCGCGGCGCTGCGGACCGCGCTCGCGGCGCGCGCGCCGGGCCTCGCGCCGCTCGACGAGATCCGCCCGGGGGCGATGCCGCCGGGCGGCTTCCTGCGCGCCGCGGTGCTCGTCCCGCTGCACGCGAAGGACGACGCGCCGCACGTCCTCCTCACCCGCCGCACCCGGCACCTCCGCCGTCACCCCGGCCAGATCAGCTTCCCCGGCGGCCGGGTCGATCCGGAGGAGGAGCACCTCGCCGCGGCGCTGCGCGAGGCGCGCGAGGAGATCGGCCTCGATCCCGCCCAGGCGGAGGTGATGGGGCGGCTCTCCGAGACGCTCGTGCTCACCTCCGCGTTCTGCTTGACGCCCTGGGTGGCGACCGTGCCATATCCCTACCCCTACGCGGCGGCGGCCCACGAGGTGGAGGAGATCCTCCACGTGCCGTTCGCGGCGCTGCTCGCGCCGGGCGCGCACCGGACCGAGCGCGCCGAGGCGTGGGGGCTGCCCGTGGACGTCCACTTCTTCAGCGTCGGCGGCGACACGATCTGGGGGGCGACCGCCCGCATCCTGGCGGAGCTCCTCTCCATCTGGAGGACCCTGTGAAGATCCACCCCGTCATCATGGCCGGCGGCTCCGGCACCCGCTTCTGGCCGCTCTCCCGCAAGGACCGGCCGAAGCAGTTCCTCCGCCTCGCCGGCGACGCGCCGCTCCTCGCCGCGACGGTGGCGCGCCTCCCGCCGCTCGCCCGGGCCGACCGCACCTGGGTCGTGTGCGGGCCGCAGCACGCCGCCGCGGCGCGGCGGATGCTCCCCCAGCTGCCGAAGGATCACTTCATCGTCGAGCCCTGCGCGCGCAACACCGCGCCGTGCGTCGGCCTCGCCGCGCTCCACGTGGCGGCCCGCGATCCGCAGGGGATCATGGCGATGCTCCCCGCCGACCACCACATCGCCAAGCCCGCCGCGTTCCGCGACGCGATCGCGGCGGGCGCGCAGCTCGCCGAGCGCGGCGCCATCGCCACCATCGGCATCCGCCCGTCGCGGCCGGAGACCGGCTACGGCTACCTGAAGCTCGGGCCGCGCCTCGCGGCGCGCGGCGGCAAGGGTGCCCCGCGGCTCCACGCGTTCAAGGTGGAGCGCTTCGTCGAGAAGCCGGACGCGAAGACCGCGGCGCGCTACCTCGCCGACGGCTCCTACCTCTGGAACTCCGGCATCTTCGTCTTCCGCGCCGACGTCATCCTCGAGGAGATCCGGCGCGCGATGCCGGTCCTGGGCGAGCAGCTCGCGCAGATCGCCGCGGCGCTGGGGACCCCGGCGTACGCCCGCACCCTGAAGCGCGTCTTCCCCGAGTGCCCGTCCATCTCCATCGACTATGGCGTCATGGAGAAGAGCGATCGCATCGCGGTGGTGCCCGCGGACTTCGGCTGGAGCGACGTGGGCAGCTTCGCGGCGCTCCCCGACGTGCGGAGCACGGACGCGACCGGGAACGTCGCCGAGGGCGACGCGCTCGTCATCGACGGAAGGAACAACGTCGTCATCGCCACGGAGGGCCGCCCCGTCGCGGTCATCGGCCTCGACGAGGTGGTGGTGGTGGACGCCGGGGACGCCATCCTCGTCTGCCGCCGCGACCGGGCGCAGGACGTGCGCAAGGCGGTGGAGGAGCTCACCCGCCGAGGCCGCGACGAGGTGCTCTGATTCGGGGGGGCCGCGCGCGCCCCTTCGTGCTAGACAGCGCCCGTTCGCCCCGTCGTGGCGCGCCGCGGGGGGCGGCACGACATTACTCGCACCGGAGGACCCCCATGGCGACGCTCTCCCCGACGATCTTCCGCGAGTACGACATCCGCGGGCTCGTCGATCAGGACCTCACGGAGGAGGCCGTTCACCTCGTCGGGAAGGCGCTGGGCACGCGCATCCGCGAGGCGGGCGGGCGCAAGGCGGCCGTGGGGAGGGACGCGCGCCTCTCGGGTGAGCGCTTCCGCGACGCGATGGTGTCGGCGCTCGCCTCCACCGGGGTGGACGTGCTCGACCTCGGCGTCGTGCCGACCCCGCTCACCTACTTCGCGGCCCACACCGCGGGCGTGGACGGGATCTGCATGATCACCGGCTCGCACAACCCGCCGGAGTACAACGGCCTCAAGGTCGGCCTGGGCGCGGCGACCTTCCACGGCGAGGAGATCCAGGCGCTGCGCCGGCTCGCCGAGTCCGGGAAGTTCGCCACCGGGGCGGGGAAGGTGACGCCCTACGACGTCGTCGCCCCCTACCGGAAGTACGTGCAGGAGAACCTCCGCCTCGGCGGCCGCAAGCTCAAGGTGGTCGTGGACGCCGGGAACGGGACGGGCGGCGTCATCGCGGTGCCGATCTTCGAGGCGCTCGGGATCGAGGTGGTGCCGCTCTTCGTAGAGATGGACGGCCGCTTCCCGAACCACCACCCGGACCCCACGGTGGAGAAGAACCTCGAGCACCTGAAGGCGAAGGTGCTGGAGACGAAGGCGGACCTCGGCATCGCCTACGACGGCGACGCGGACCGGGTGGGCGCGGTGGACGAGAAGGGGAACGTGCTCTGGGGCGACCAGATCATGATCCTCTTCTCCCGCGCGCTGCTCGCGGAGCAGCCCGGCGCCGCCATCGTCGGCGAGGTGAAGTGCTCGATGTCGCTCTACGACGACATCGCGAAGCGCGGCGGCCGCGGGATCATGTGGAAGGCCGGGCACAGCCTCATCAAGGCGAAGATGAAGGAGGAGCACGCGCTGCTCGCCGGCGAGATGAGCGGGCACATCTTCTTCGCCCACCGCTGGTTCGGGTTCGACGACGGGATCTACTCGTCGGGGCGGCTCGTCGAGCTGCTCTCCCGGACGAGCGCGCCGCTCTCCGCCCTCCTCGCCGACGTGCCGCGGACCGAGTCGACGCCGGAGCTGCGGGTCGACTGCCCCGAGGACAAGAAGTTCGAGGTGGTGCGGCGGGCGCAGGAGTTCTTCTCCGGGCGCTACGAGGCGGTGACCGTGGACGGCGTGCGCGTCGTCTTCCCCGACGGCTGGGGCCTCGTGCGCGCGTCGAACACGCAGCCCCTGCTCGTCCTGCGCTTCGAGGCGCGCACGCGGGAGCGGCTCGACGAGATCGAGCGGCTCGTGCGCGGCAAGGTGCAGGAGATCATGCGCGAGCTGGGGGCGTAGCGATGCCGCTCGGGATCGGCGTGGACCTCGGCGGGACGAACGCCCGCGCTGCGGTGGTCGACACCGACACGGGCGAGATCGTCGCCGCCCACAAGGAGCCGCTCCGCGAGCGCGAGCCGTCGCGCGTCGTCGCCGTCGTGCAGCACGCCATCGCCGAGGCGTCGGCCGCGGCGGGGCTCGCCACAGGGGCGGTGGGCGCGGTGGGAGTGGGCGTCGCCGGCCAGTGCCTCGGGCGCACCGGCGTCGTCCTGAACGCGCCGAACCTGGGCTGGCGCGACGTCGCCTTCGGCGCGCTGCTCTGCGACGCGCTCGGGCTGCCGGTGCGGGTGGCGAACGACCTCTCGGTCGCCGCGTGGGGCGAGAAGCGCTTCGGCGCGGCCAAGGGGCTCGACGACGTCGTGCTCGTGTTCGTCGGCTCCGGCGTGGGCTCCGGGCTCATCCTGGACGGCCGCCTCTACGACGGCGCGCAGGGCGTCGCGGGCGAGTTCGGCCACGTGAAGGTCTGCCCGCTCCGGCCGGAGACGTCGGTGCGGCGCTGCGGCTGCGGCGACTGGGGCTGCCTCGAGGCCTACACCTCCGGCGTGAACGTCGCCGCGCGGGTGCGGGAGGAGATCGCCGCGGGCGCCCGCACCGCCATCTTCGAGCGCGTGGCGGGCGATCTCGGCCGGGTGAACGCGAGCCTCGTCGACGACGCCTACCGCGAGGGCGACGCCTACGCGCGGGCGCTCTGGGGGGAGGTCGGCGAGCTCCTCGGCACCGCCATCGCGAACCTCGTCACGCTCCTCAACCCGGCCCGGCTCATCCTCGGCGGCGGCGTCCTGCTCGGCAGCCCCGCGCTCGGCGACCTCGTGCGCAGCGCGTTCGACGAGAAGGTCTCGAAGTCCGCGGTGAAGCAGCTCAGCATCGAGCACGCCTGGCTGGGGGATGATGCCGGGGTGATCGGAGCCGCAGTACTGCCCTGATTGCTAGGGCAGCTCGTAGCGGACCGTGTAGCGCAGCCGCGTCGCCACGCGCTCCTCGCCGCGGCGGGCGGGCTCGAAGCGGCAGTGGCGCTTCACGCCCGCGACGGCCGCCTCCCCCAGGCCGTGGCCGGGCTCCTCCACCACCTTCGCCTCGGCGACGCGGCCCGCCTCGTCCACGACGAGCGTCAGCACCACGCGCCCCTCCACCCCGGCGCGGCGGGCGGCCTCGGGGTACTCGGCCTGCGGGATCTCGCAGGCGACCGGGCGGGGCAGGGTCGTCACCTGTGCCGGGGGGACGTATCGCTCGGAGCGGTAGGCCTGGACGTCCTCCGGCTCGGGGGCGGTGCGCGGCGCCTCGCCGTGGAGCGTGTTGCCGGCCGGGGCCGCGAAGCTCCCGCCCTCGGTGGTCGCCGACATCGAGACGCCGACCCGCACCGGGGCGCGCCTCGGCGCGTCGCGCGGGGGCTCGGTGTTGGGCGGGGGCGGCGCCGGATCGGGGCGCGCGAGGCGCGGCGCGTCGGGAGTCGCCGGGGCGCTCCGTCGCGGGACGGGGCGGCGAGGGATGGGCGCGGGCTCCGGCTCGCGCGGCGGCGCCGGCTCCGGCTCGCGCGGCGGCGCCGGCTCCGGGGTGGGGGCGGGCGGCTCCGGCGCGGGAGGCGGCGCGGCGTCGATCACCTCCACTCGGAGGTCCTCGCCGGGCGCGGGCAGGGGCGGCAGCCGGGAGAGCGCACCGAGCGCCGCGAGGTGGAGCGCGGCGGAGACGGCGTAGGCGAGGTGGGGCTCGAGGCGCCCCATCCGTCACCGCTCCCGCTCGACGTGGATGGCGAACCGCGTGACGCCGCCGTCGCGCACGAGGTCGATCGCGCGCACCACCGCGCCGTGCAGCGCGCCCTTGTCCGCCGAGATGATGGCGCGCGTGCCCGCGTCCTTGCGGACCGCCTCGCGCGTCCGCGCGACGACCTCCTGATCGTTCCGCTCGACCCCGTCCAGGAAGACCTTGCCGTCGCGCGTCAGCACGACGGTCAGGACGGTGCCGGTCGTCTCGCCGCCGTGGGCGGCCCGCGGCAGCTCGACCTCGATCGCCGCGCGGACGATGTACGTCGCCGTCACCATGAAGATGATGAGCAGGACGAGCACGACGTCGACGAGCGGCGTGACGTTGATGCCGCTGATGAGGTCGTCCTCGTCCTCGCCGCCGGAGAATCCGGCCATCGGTCACGCCTCCCTGACGGGGCGCGCCTCGAGGTGCGCGACCGCCGCGTGCCCGAGCGCCGTCGCGCGCTGCGCCGTGCGGCGGAGCCCGCGCTGGAACAGGTTGTAGGCGACCACCGCGGGGAGCGCCACGAACAGCCCGACCGCGGTGGCGACGAGCGCCTCGCTGATCCCTGCCATCACGGTGCCCGCGCCGGCCGCCCCCGGGTTGCGCGAGAGATCGACGAACGCCCGGATGATGCCGAGCACGGTGCCGAACAGGCCGATGAAGGGGGCGTTGTTGCCGAGGGTGCCGAGGAAGGCGAGCCGCCGCTCGTACTCGATGCGGGCCCGCTCGATCGTCCCCGACACGACCTCGCGGACGGCCTCGGGCCCCTTCGCGGCGTGCGTCACCGCGGCGCGCACCACGTCCGCCTCCATCCCGCGGCGTCCCGCCACGGCGGCGGCGGCGCCCGCGAGGTCCCCATCGAGGAGGCGCGCCTGCAGCGCGTCCACGTCGATCGCCCGGCGGGAGAGGAAGAAGGCGAGGCGCTCGATCATGATCCCGACCGAAGCGATCGAGAGGCCGATGAGGAGCCACAGCACCCACTCGGCGCCGAGGTTCGTGAACGCGAGGAGCTTCGTCTGGAGCATGGCTTCCCCTCTCTAAAACACCTGCGGGACGTAACGATCCGCACGTCGCGAAGTCAAGGCACGCAGGCGCGCGGGCGCGGCGCGCTCCGATCACCTTTCGTGAACCCATACGCGCCGCTTCACGGACCGCGAGACGATCTCTCGGACGATCGCGCCGCGCCTCCGCGCGTCGCGCGGGTGAAATTCGCGAGACGCTTGCTTGACGTGTGTGATCTCGGCGCGCTAACCTCCGCGCAACTTGTCCATTCTTGAATGTCCAGCGACAAGCGACATCGGATGGACGTTCCGAGGAGGGAACACGATGCCTGCGAAGAAGACGACGAAGAAGCCCGCCGCGAAGAAGACGACGACGAAGAAGAAGGCGGCGAAGAAGACCGCCAAGAAGTAGCGACGGCGCGCTTCATCGCGCAGCGCCGCGGCCGCCTCCGGGCGGCCGCTGCTTTTTTGGGGCCTTCGTCGTTAGGATCCGCGGCATGTCGCTTCACGCCGGAGAGATCGACGCGGTGGTCCGCGAGCTCGCCCCGCTCGCCGGAGCGCGCGTCGACGCGGTGCGGGTGCACGCCGAGCGGGCGCTGACCCTCGAGCTGTACGGCCGCTCCGGCCCTGCGCTGCTCCTCCTCTCCGCCGAGCCGGACGTCACGCGCCTCCACGCCGTGCGCGCACGCCCGCCGCAGCCGCCCTCGCCGTTCCCCTTCCAGGCCGTCCTGCGCCGCGAGATCGAGGGCGCGCGCCTCGTCGGCCTCGAGTCCTTGCCGGGCGATCGCGTGGTGGCCCTCGCTTTCGAGACGCCTCGCGGCGCGCTCCGCCTCGTCGGCGAGCTGACCGGGCGGCACGGGAACCTCTTCCTGCTCGGCGCCGACGGGATCATCCAGGCGAGCGCGGGGCGAAACCTCTCCCAGCGGCGCAAGCTCGTCCCGGGCGAGCCTTACGAGCCTCCCGCGAACCCGCCCGCCCGCCCGGAGCGGCCGCGCTTCACGCCCGACCTCGCCTCTCCCTTCCCGCTCTCGGCGGCGATCGAGGCGCACTACGCCACCCTCGAGCAGGACCGGATCGTCGCCGAGGCCCGCCGCCGGCTGCGCGAGCCGGTCCGCGCCGGGGTCGCCCGCGCAGGGCGCGCCCTCGCGAAGCTCGCGGAGGAGGCGGCGCGCGTCCCCGCCGCGGAGGCGGACCGGCGGATGGCGGACCTCCTGAAGCCGAACCTGCGCGCGGTGAAGCGGGGCGCGCGGGAGGTGACCGTCACCGAGTGGACGGAGGAGGGGCCGCGCGAGGTCCAGGTGGCGCTCGACCCGGCGCTCACGCCGCAGGCCAACCTGGAGCGGTACTACCGCCGCTACCGCCGGATCGTGGAGAGCGCCGCGCGGGTGGCGGCGCGCACGGCCGAGGTGCGCGGCCGCGAGGCGGCGCTCCGCGCGCTCCTCGGCGAGATCGACGGGGCGCCGCTCGAGGAGCTTTCGCGCCTCGAGCGCGAGGCGCGCCGGCTGGGGGCGGGCCCGCGGCCGCAGCAGCCCGCGCGCTCCCGGAGCGCCGCGGAGCGCGCGCGCGCCCGCGAGGAGGCGGTCCCCTACCGCGCGTTCCGCTCCGCGAGCGGCGCCGCGATCCTCGTCGGCCGCGGCGCGGCCGAGAACGACAGGCTCACCCTCCGCGTCGCGCGCGGCAACGACCTCTGGCTGCACGCGCGCGGGATCCCCGGCGCGCACGTCGTGGTGCGGCTCGAGAAGGGCCGCGGGCCGGACCAGGACACGCTCCTCGACGCCGCGAACCTCGCCGTGCACTTCTCCGATGCCCGCGGCGAGCCGCAGGCCGACGTGGCCTACACGCGCGCGAAGTTCGTCCGCAAGCAGAAGGGCGCCGCCCCGGGCGCGGTCACCTACAGCCAGGAGAAGGTCCTCCTGCTCCGGAGCGAGCCGCAGCGCGTCGAGCGGCTGCTCGCGGAGGAAGAGGGCACGGAGGGCTGAGTCTTCGAGGGTTCAGGGCGCGAGCACCGGCCGAGGCCCTGCCCGCCCGCCCGCACGACACCCGTGAGCCGCGCCGGTCGTGGGGGCGGCCCTTGATGGCGGGAGCCCCCCTCCGTAGGATCGGGCCCGCCCGTGCCCCGCCCCCCGCAGGCCAACCGACAGCTCGAGCTCTTCGACGCGCGCCGTGCGACGCGCGAGGCGAAGCTCTCCGCCGCGAGCCGGCTCGCCGACTCGCTCGCCGACATCCTGGCCGAGCGCGTGCGCCTCACCGTGCACGACAACCGCTCGACCATGGTGTCGTTCCGGCGCGGCCCGGCGGGGCTGCACTACCGCGTCCACCACATGTTCCTCGAGGCCCCCGGGGACGTCGTCCGGGCCCTCGCCGCGTTCGCGGGCCCCGCGCGCGGCGCCGCGGCCCGCCGGCGCGAGGCCGGCTCCCGCATCGACGCCTTCGTCCGGCACAACCGCGCGCGCATCGCCGTCCCGCGCGCCGATCGGCTGCAGCCGCGCGGTCGCGCCCATGATCTCCAGGCGATTTACGAGCGGCTCAACGGGGCCCACTTCGCCGGCGCCATCGAGGCGCGCATCGGATGGGGGCCGGTCCGCGGCGGGCGACGGCGCCGCACCGTGAAGACCGGGGTGTACGTGCAGGACGCGCGCATCATCCGCATCCACCCGACGCTGGACCGCCCCGAGGTGCCCGAGTTCTACGTGGCGATGGTGGTGTTCCACGAGATGCTCCACCAGGCGGTGCCGGCGCGGGAGGTGAACGGGCGCCGCGTCGTCCACGGCGCGGAGTTCCGCCGGCGCGAGCGCGCGTACCCGGACTTCACGCGGGCGAAGGCGTGGGAGGAGCGCAACCTCGGGTTGCTCCTCTCCGCGCCCGGGTAGGCGCGCAGTCACCGAGCGGCAACCCCCATCGGGCGCGCCGCCAGGCGCCCGAAACATGCCGGCGGTGCCCGCCGGGGTGGGCCATAATCCCGGGGCCCCATGGTGCGCCGCGCCGCCCCCGCGCTCGTCGTCCTCGTTGCGCTCCTCGCGCTCGGCGCGTCCGGCTGCCTTCGCGGTCGCGGCACCGCCAGCGAGCCCATCGTCACGAAGGTCGAGCTCACGGGCGTGAAGGCGCTCGACGCCGCGGACATCAAGGCGAAGCTCGCGACGCAGGAGCCGGCCGCGCCGCCGGGCGTCACCGGGCTCGTCGCGCGCCAGGGCTTCCGCCTCGATCCCGACGCGCTGGCGGTCGACCGGCGCCGGATCGAGGCCTACTACCGCGAGCGCGGCTACTACGAGGCGCGCGTCGAGGAGGTGAAGGTCCTGCCCGATGGGCGGGGCCGGGTGCGGGTGGAGCTGCGGATCTCGGAGGGGAAGCCGGTGCACGTCACCGAGGTGCGGGTCACCGGCCTCGACGATGCGCCCGACGCCCGCAAGCGGCTCGAGAAGCTGCCGCTCGAGGTGGGCGAGGTCTTCCGCGTGTCCGACTACGACCGGACGAAGGGGGCCATCACCTCGGCGCTCCGCACCACCGGCTGGGCGAACGCGGAGGTGAAGCAGTCCGCGCAGGTGCTCCCGCTCGAGGGGACCGCGCAGGTCACCTACGAGGTCACGCCGGGGCGACGCTTCCGCTTCGGGCCGATCTTCGTCGCGGGCACCGCCGCCGTCTCGCGTGACCTCATCCGCGAGCAGGCCTCCATCGACGTGACCGCGGGCGACTGGTTCGACGACTCGAAGCTGCCCAAGGCGCAGGCGCGCGTGTTCGACCTCGGCGTGTTCGCCGGCGTGCGGGTGACGCGCGGCACGCCGAACGTGGAGCGGGGGATCATCCCGGTGGTGGTCGCCGTGCGCGAGGCGCCGTTCCGCACCATCCGCGCGGGGCCGGGGCTCGGCATCGAGGCGACGCGCTGGGAGGCGCGCGCGAACGCGGGGTGGCAGCACCGGAACTTCCTCGGCGACCTGCGCAAGGTCGGGGTCGAGCTGCGCGCCGGCTACGCCTGGCTGCCGACCCCGTGGGCGCGGCAGCGCGAGGGGATCGTCGGCCAGCTCGGGCTCGAGTACCAGCAGCCCGCCGCCATCGCGCGCCGCATCGACGTGTCGAGCCGGGTGGAGCTCGAGCGCGGGCTCGAGGCCGCCTACGCCTTCTGGTCGGAGCGCGTCCAGCTCGGCCTTCCCGTCCGCATCGCGCCGCGCTGGACGTTCGTGCCCTCTTACAACCTGGAGGTGTACCAGCTCTCCCGCGAGCGCCAGGCCGTCGTGACGCCGACGCCGGGGCTGCCGGACGTGGAGACCCGGCCGCTCCTCGTCGGCTGCCCGAGCAGCGTCTGCCTGCTCTCCTACCTGGAGCAGCGGTTCGCCTGGGACGGCCGGAACGACCCGGTGAACACGCGGCGGGGCTACTACGTCGGGCTCTCGGTGCAGGAGGGCTTCCGGATCGTGAACATCGGCTATCGCTACCTGCGCCTCCTCCCGGAGGTGCGCGGGTTCTGGCCGCTGTCGCGGTCGCTCGTGCTCGGCGCGCGGGCGCGGGTCGGCGCGCTCGTCCCCCTCGCCGAGCCCGGCACGCCGCCCATCGTCGCGCGCTTCTACGCGGGCGGGCCGATCTCCATGCGCGGCTACTACACGCGCCGGATGTCGCCCATGGTGCAAGACAACAACAAGGACTGGGTGCCGATCGGCGGGAACGGGCTCGTCGACGGCTCGATCGAGCTGCGCTACGCGATCTCGGGCAGCTGGGGCGGGACGGTCTTCGTGGACGGCGCGAACGTGGCGGCGCCGAGCGCGAGCCGCACCGAGTGGCGCACCGTCCTCGATCCGCGCGACGTGCAGCTCGCCGCGGGCGCCGGGCTGCGCTACGGGACGCAGCTCGGCCCGATCGGGGTGGACGTGGGCATGCGGCTGCCGACGGACTTCTCCGCCGGCGTGCCGTTCAACCACCGCTTCCCGGCGGTCCCCTCGAACCCGAGCGCGCCGAGGGAGCACCGGGAGCCCATCGTCGCGGTGCACATCACCATCGGCGAGGCGTTCTAGTGCGCGCGCTCGCCGCCGCGCTCCGCCTCGCGGGCATCGCCCTCCTCGGCCTCGCGGCGCTCGTCGGGGTGCTCCTCTCCGCGGTCACCCTGTTCGCGACCTCCTCCTTCGGCCGCCCCATCGTCGCGCGGCTGGTGATCGGGCTCGTGGACGACGCGCTCGCCGGGAAGTTCGAGCTCGCGGCCCTCGTCGTGCGGGCGGACGGCGCGGTCGAGATCCGTGGCCTGCGCGTCGTCGATCCCGACGGGCACCTCGTGCTCGCCGTGGACCGGGCGCGCGTCGCCATCGACGTGACCCAGCTCCGCCGCGGCAGCGTGGGCCTCGCGGTCGCGCTCGAAGGGCCCACCGTGCTCCTCGAGGAGGAGGAGGGCGGGGGCCTCTCGCTCGCGCGCGCGTTCGCGTCGGCCCACCCGTCCCCGCCGCGCCCGGCACAGCCGCCGCAGGAGCCCGCGCCCGGCGGCGGCGGCCTGACGGTGCGCGTGACGTCGCTCGCCATCCGCGGCGGCGACGTGTGGTGGGTGGACGCGGACGGCGCGACGCGCCTCGAGGGTCGCGACCTCGACCTCGACGCTCGCGGGACGTGGGGCCCCACCGACGCCGACCTCGAGCTGCGCCTGCGCGGCGTGCAGGACCTGCCGATCGCCGCGCCGATCTCGCTCGACGTGGTGGCGGAGAAGCGGGGGAACCGCGTCCGGACGCGGCTCCTGCAGGCGAACCTGGGCGGTACGGCGGTCTCGCTCGTGGGGGACGTGGACGTCGCCACGCTCGCCGGGCGTGTCGCCATCACCCGGCTCGACGTCGCCCGCGACCAGGCGCGGGCGCTCCTGCCGCAGGTGGGCGGCGGCGCGGATCTCGCCGCCACGGTCTACGCCGAGTCGGACGGGGCGCGCCTCACCGCCGCCGCGCACGTCGAGCCCGGCGCCGACGCCGGCGGGCCCGCGGCGCCGCCCGGGCCGGGGC
>NZ_JALCYX010000038.1:0-41930 GCF_022690695.1 Anaeromyxobacter sp. SG17 | reverse complement strand
GGCGCGCCGGGACAGCCCGGCGCCCCCATGGCGGCCGCGCCTCGCGGCGCTCCCGGCCAGCCCTCCCAGCCGGCGAGGCCGCCGGTCGATCCGCGCACGCTGCGCCCCACCTCCACGCAGGCGGTCGTCATCTCGCGGCCGCTCGTGCCGGTGCGGCGCGTGACGCCGCCGACGGGCGCGCGCCAGCAGTTCCCCGCGGCGCCGGGCCCGCGCGCGCTCGGCGAGGTCCGCGAGCTCAAGGTCGTCCCCGGCTCGCTCGGGCGCGAGCGCGAGTTCATCGACGTCTCCCGCGACAAGCGCCGCGGCCGGACCCCGGGACGCCCGGTGTCCGAGGAGCAGGCGAAGAGCCTCTCCGGCAAGGAGCTGCTCCAGGCCGCCATCACCGACCGCGCGTACATCCCGATCCGCGGCAAGAAGAAGAAGCCTACGAAGAAGGGGGCGAAGACGCAGATCACCGAGCGCGCCGAGCACAAGAAGGTCATCCGGGTCGAGGAGTCCATCTCGGTCTCGGAGCTGTCCCAGGCCATGGGCGTGAAGGCGTCCGACCTCATCCGCAAGCTGATGCAGGGCGGCACCATGGCGACCATCAACCAGCAGATCGACGCGGACACCGCGGCGTTCCTCGCCTCGGAGTTCGGGTTCACCCTCGAGAAGAAGGGCTTCGAGGTCGAGGAGTACATCCCCGAGATCGAGGTGGACGAGTCGAAGCTCGTCATCCGCCCGCCGATCGTGACCGTCATGGGCCACGTCGACCACGGCAAGACCTCGCTCCTCGACGCCATCCGCCAGGCGGACGTCGCCGCGGGCGAGGCGGGCGGGATCACCCAGCACATCGGCGCCTACTCGGTGCAGACGCCGCAGGGGCCGATCACCTTCCTCGACACCCCCGGTCACGAGGCGTTCACGGCGATGCGCCAGCGCGGCGCGCAGGTCACCGACCTCGTCGTCCTCGTCGTGGCCGCGGACGACGGCGTGATGCCGCAGACCATCGAGTCGATCAAGGCCGCCAAGGCCGCCGGGGTGACGATCCTCGTCGCCATCAACAAGATCGACAAGCCGGGCGCGTCGCCCGAGCGCGTCATGCAGCAGCTCACCGAGTACGAGCTCGTGGCCGAGCAGTGGGGCGGCACGACCATCATGCTGCCCGTCTCCGCCCGCACGAAGCAGGGCATCCCGGAGCTGCTCGAGTACATCGCGCTGCAGTCCGAGGTGCTCGAGCTCAAGGCCAACCCGGAGAAGCTCGCCTCGGGCCGCGTCATCGAGGCGAAGCTCGAGAAGGGCCGCGGCCCGGTCGCGACCGTGCTCGTCGAGGAGGGCACCCTCCGCGTCGGCGACGCGCTCGTCACCGGCATCCACTACGGCCGCGTCCGCGCGATGATGAACGAGCGCGGCGAGCAGGTGAAGGAGGTCCCGCCGGGCTATCCGGTCGAGGTCCTCGGCCTCTCCGGCGTGCCGATCGCGGGCGACGAGTTCGACGTCGTCGAGGACGAGAAGGCGGCGAAGGAGGTCGCGACTCACCGCGCCGAGAAGCAGCGCCAGAAGGAGCTCGGCACGACCCGCAAGGCGACGCTCGAGGATCTCTTCGCCAAGGCGAAGACGAGCGGCGCGAAGGTCCTGAACGTCGTCATCAAGGCGGACGTGCAGGGCTCCTCCGAGGCCGTGTCGCAGGCGCTCCAGAAGGCCGCCACGAAGAAGGTCGGGGTGAAGGTCCTCGACGCCGGCGTGGGCGCGATCACCGAGTCCGACGTCCTCACGGCGGCGGCCGGCACCGGCATCATCGTCGGGTTCAACACCAAGCCCGAGACGAAGGTCGAGCAGATCGCCAGCCAGCAGGGCGTGAAGATCCTCCTCTTCGACATCATCTACGAGGCGGTGGACAAGATCCGCGAGGAGATGGCCAACCTCCTCGAGCCCATCATCCGCGAGAAGCCGCTCGGCAAGGCGGAGGTGCGGGCGGTCTTCAACATCCCGAAGATCGGCGCCATCGCCGGCTCGGCGGTGACGGAGGGCGTCATCAAGCGGGCGGCGCACGTGCGGGTGCTCCGCGATCGGAAGGTCGTCCACACCGGCAAGATCGGGTCCCTGAAGCGCCTCAAGGACGACGTGCGCGAGGTGCAGTCCGGCTTCGAGTGCGGCATCGGGGTCGAGGGCTTCGGAGACGTGAAGCCGGGCGACATCATCGAGGCGTACGAGCTGGAGGAGATCCGCCCGTCGCTGGATTAGCCCGGGACCTCGGCGCTCGCGGCGGACTGGCCCTCCGTGGCCGGTCCGCCGGCCGTGCCCGACGCAGAGGCCCGAGCCGAGGTCGGGCGCGCGAGGAGCGAGCAGCGCAGCCGTACTGCTTCCGTACGGCGAGCAGCACAGCGACGAGCCCGCCCGAGATCGGCCGGGATCCTGCGTCGGAGCTCACATGTTCGTCGGAGTGTTGAGGCTCACCCTGCACCTCCCCGCGCCGGGGTCGCTCAAGTCGAAGCGGCACCTGGTGCGGTCCGCCATCGACCGGGTGAAGGCGAAGTTCAACGTCTCGATCGCCGAGGTGGGCGAGAACGACCTCTGGCAGCGCAGCGTCATCGGCGTGACCGCCGTGGGGAACGACCACGGGTTCGTCAACGAGACGCTCGACAAGGTCGCCAACTTCGTCGCGTCGATGCACGGCGGCCAGATCCAGCTCACCGCGCGCGACCTCGAGATCGTCGCGTACGGCGATCACCTCGGCCAGGACGGCGGCCGGACGCTGGCCGACGTCGAGGCGGAGCGCGAGGCGGAGGACGAGCAGGACGAGGGCTGGGTCGGCGACGACGCCGAGGGCGGGGAAGAGGACGAGGACGAGGAGACCCGATGAGCACGCACAGCCGGCCCGCACGCGTCGCCGAGGAGTTCCGTCACGGGCTCGCGGACGTGATCGCGCGCGGCCTCAAGGACCCGCGCGTCACGGGGTTCATCACCGTGACCGGCGCGAAGATGTCGCCCGACCTCAGGGAGGTCACGGCCTACGTGTCGATCCACGCCGAGGAGACGGAGCGGGCCCGCACGCTGGAGGGGCTCCAGGCGGCCGCGCCGTACCTGCAGCGCGAGGTCTCGCGCGGCCTCCGGCTCCGGCACACGCCGCACCTCCGGTTCGTCTACGACGAGTCGGTCGCGCGCGGCGATCGCATCGAGCGGCTCCTCAAGGAAGCGCGGGACAAGGACTCGCAGCGCGAGCCGTGAGCCGCTCCGGCGTCCTCGTCGTCGACAAGCCGGCTGGGCCGACCAGCTTCGACGTCGTGCAGCGCGTGCGGCGGCTCCTGGGGGCGGCGCGGGCCGGGCACGCCGGCACGCTCGATCCGGCCGCCACCGGCGTCCTCGCGGTGTGCGTCGGGGACGCGGTGAAGCTCCAGCAGTACCTCGCCGACGCCGACAAGGCCTACGAGGCGACGGTCGCGTTCGGCGCCGCGACGGAGACGGAGGACGCGGAGGGGCGGGTGATCGAGACGGGCGATCCGTCCGGGCTCGACGCGGACCGGATCCGCGCGGCGCTCGCGCGCTTCGTCGGCGAGATCGAGCAGGTCCCGCCCATGTACTCCGCCGTCCGCGTCCGCGGCCGCCGGCTCCACGAGGCCGCCCGCGCGGGCGAGTCGGTCGAGCGGGTGCCGCGGCGGGTCCGGGTGGACGCGCTCGAGCTCCTCGCGCTCGACGCGCCGGGCGAGCCGGGCGAGCCGGAGACCCCGCCGGCCGAGGGCGGGCCCGGGCCGCGGGTCCGCCTCGCCCGCCTCGCCGTGCGCTGCGGGAAGGGCACCTACGTGCGGACGCTCGCGGCGGATCTGGGGAGGGCGCTCGGCGTGCCCGCCCACCTCGCCGCGCTCCGCCGCACCGAGGCGAGCGCCTTTCGCGTCGAGGAGGGGATCGCCCTCGCGGAGGCGGAGGCCCTCGGGCGCGACGCGCTCGCCTCGAGGATCATCCCCATGGGGGACGCGCTGCGGGTGGTCCCGCCGGTCGCCGTCGACTGGCACGAGGCGCGTGACCTCGTACACGGCCGCGCCCTGGAGCGCGACGCGCCCGCCCCGCTCGTCCGCGCCCTGGCGCCGGACGGGCGGCTCGTCGCCATCTGCTCGCTCGGGGAGCGGGGGCTCAGGCCTCAGCGCGTCTTCCTCGGCCCCGGGGACCTCGGCGCGGCCCGCGCCGAGGAACGTTGACTCGTCCGGGCGGATGGCTTAAGACCCCGCTTTCACACGAACGCCCACTGTGGCCCGAGGCGCGCGCCTTCGCCCTCGCTGCGGTGGAGCGAACCCACGAAAGGAAGTCCCTATGGCGCTGGTGCAGGAGCGGAAGCAGGAGCTGGTGACGAAGTACAAGCGGCACGAGAAGGACACCGGCTCGCCCGAGGTTCAGGTGGCCCTCCTCACGGAGCGGATCGCCTACCTCACCGAGCACTTCAAGACGCACAAGAAGGATCACCACAGCCGCCGCGGCCTGCTGAAGCTCGTCGGGCAGCGCCGGCGCCTGCTCGACTACCTCCGCACGATCGACCAGGGTCGCTACAAGACGCTGATCGAGCAGCTCGGCATTCGCAAGTAGGCAGTGGAACCGAAGCGCCTCGGCAATCTCGCCGGGGCGCTCGCGCTTTCCGGCGACGGAGGCGCGGAGCAGGGCAACGCGCCCGCACGGGCCGGGGCCGCGACGAGACCGCGAGGTCGCTTCCGTTTCCGACTGGGCCGCCTCTCCACGGAGGGGCGGCGGAGTGAGGAACAGAGGCACCTCCCGATCCCGGCGGCGGCAGCGGCGCGCGCGGGACAACGCGGCGACGGACGCCAGGCGTCCTCGCGCGCAAGGAAGGTGCACATGAATCCGATCCAGAAGACCGCCCGCGTGGGCGACCGCGAGATCCTGCTCGAGACGGGCAAGGTCGCGAAGCAGGCGCACGGCGCCGTGTGGGTCCGCATGGGCGACTCGATCGTGCTCGTCACGGTCGTCTCCGCCGCGGAGAAGAAGGAGGGCATCGACTTCTTCCCCCTCACCGTCGACTACCAGGAGAAGCTCTTCGCCGCGGGGCGCATCCCCGGCAGCTTCTTCCGCCGCGAAGGGCGCCTGACGGAGAAGGAGACCCTCACCTCCCGCGTCGTCGACCGCTCCTGCCGGCCCCTGTTCCCCGAGGGCTACGGCAACGAGACGCAGATCATCGCGACGGTCATCTCGTTCGACCAGGAGAACGACACCGACGTCCTCGCGCTCACCGGCGCGTCCGCGGCGCTGCAGGTCTCCGACGTCCCGTTCAACGGCCCCATCGCCGGCGTCCGCGTCGGCCGCGTCGCCGGCCAGCTCGTCGCGAACCCCACGCTCGCCCAGCGCGCCGAGGCGGACCTCGACATCCTCATGGCCGCCTCGCGCGACGCGATCGTGATGGTGGAGGGCGGTGCGAAGGAGGTCTCGGAGCAGGTGATGGTGGACGCGCTCCTCTTCGGCCAGGCGGCCGTGAAGGAGCTGCTCGAGGCGCAGGAGGCCCTCGCGAAGGCGGCCGGCGACAAGCCGAAGCGCGCGTTCGAGCCGCCGAAGAGCGACGCCGCGCTGAAGGAGAAGGTCAAGGCGCTCACCTGGGAGAAGGTGAAGGAGGCCTACGCGCGCGACGAGAAGCACGACCGCTACGGCCGGCTCTCCGAGATCAAGAAGGAGCTCCTCCAGGCCCTCAAGGACGAGGCGGCCGGCGACGCGCAGAAGCTCGCCGCCGTCACGACCCGCGAGAAGGAGATCAAGGGCTACTACGAGGACGTGAAGTACGAGTACATGCGGAAGATGATCACCGACGAGCGCCGTCGCATCGGCGGCCGCGGTGAGGCGGACATCCGCAAGATCTGGTCCGAGGTGGGGCTCCTCCCCCGCGTGCACGGCTCGGCGCTCTTCACGCGAGGTGAGACGCAGGCGCTCGTCGCGACCACCCTCGGCACCGCCGAGGACGAGCAGCGCGTGGAGATGCTCACCGGGATGCACTTCCGGAAGTTCATGCTGCACTACAACTTCCCGCCGTTCTCGGTCGGCGAGGCGAAGTTCCTGCGCGGCCCGGGCCGGCGCGAGATCGGTCACGGCGCCCTCGCCGAGCGCGCGCTGCGCCAGGTGATGCCGGCCGAGGACAAGTTCCCGTACACGGTCCGCATCGTCTCCGACATCATGGAGTCGAACGGCTCGTCCTCGATGGCCTCGGTCTGCGGCGGCTGCCTGTCGCTCATGGACGCGGGCGTGCCCATCAAGGCGCCGGTCGCCGGCATCGCGATGGGGCTCATCAAGGAGGGCGAGAAGATCGCCATCCTCTCGGACATCCTCGGCGACGAGGATCACCTCGGCGACATGGACTTCAAGGTCTGCGGCACCGCCGAGGGCATCACGTCGATCCAGATGGACATCAAGATCGGCGGCGTGACCCGCGAGATCCTCGAGCGCGCGCTGGCGCAGGCGGCCGACGGGCGCAAGCACATCCTCGGCGAGATGGCGAAGGCGCTCTCCAAGCCGCGCGAGTCGATCAGCGCCTACGCGCCGCGCATCACGACCATCAAGATCCGGCCGGAGCGCATCAAGGACATCATCGGCCCCGGCGGCAAGACCATCAAGGACATCACCGCCCGCACCGGCACCTCGATCAACATCGAGGACGACGGCTCGGTGTCGATCGCGAGCCCGAGCCAGGACAAGGTCGAGGCGGCGATCAAGATGATCCGCTCGCTCACGCAGGAGGCGGAGGTCGGCAAGACCTACCTCGGCACGGTCCGCAAGATCGCCGAGTTCGGCGCCTTCGTGGAGCTGTTCCCGGGCACCGACGGCCTCATCCACATCTCCGAGCTCTCGGACAAGCGGGTGAAGAGCGTCTCCGACGTCCTCTCCGAGGGCGAGGAGGTGCTCGTGAAGGTCATCTCCGTCGACCGGGCGGGGAAGATCCGGCTCTCGCGCAAGGAGGCGCTCGCGGAGGCCGCCGGCAAGAAGCCCGAGGGCGCCGCCGAGACCAAGGGCGAGCCCGCCAAGTAGGGCGTGACGTACCGCGCGCCGGGGCCCCTCGGGCCCCGCGCCCGCGGGGGAGAGGCCGATGCCGGTGACGGTGAAGGTGCGGCGCGTGGGCCAGCGCGGTCCGCCGCTCGAGCTGCCCCGCTACGAGACCGACGGCGCCGCGGGGCTCGACCTGCGCGCCGACGAGCCGGTCGCGCTCGCCCCCGGCGAGCGGCGGCTCGTCCCCACCGGCCTCGCCCTCGAGATCCCGCCCGGCCACGAGGGCCAGGTGCGCCCGCGCTCCGGGCTCGCCGTGCGCCACGGCGTGGGGATGGTGAACGCGCCGGGCACCATCGACTCCGACTATCGCGGCGAGGTGTGCGTCGTGCTCGTGAACCACGGGCAGGCGCCCGTCGCGTTCGCGCGCGGCGATCGCATCGCCCAGCTCGTCATCGCGCCCGTCGTCCGGGCCGAGCTCGTGGTGGCCGGGGAGCTCTCCGGCAGCGGGCGCGGCGACGGCGGCTTCGGCTCGACCGGCCAGTGATCCCGAGGTGACCCCATGATCCCGCGCTACACCCGGCCCGAGATGGGCCGCATCTGGACCTCCGAGCGGCGCTACCGCATCTGGCTCGACGTCGAGCTCGCCGCCTGCGAGGCGATGGTCCGCCTCGGCCAGGTCCCGCCCGAGGACTACGAGGCGCTGCGCCGCGCGTTCGAGGGCTTCGAGTTCACCGCGGCGGACGTGGCCCGCATCGAGGAGATCGAGCGGACCGTCAAGCACGACGTCATCGCCTTCCTCACCTTCGTCGAGGAGCGGGGCGGCCCCGCCGCGCGCCACCTGCACAAGGGGATGACCTCCTCCGACGTGCTCGACACGACGCTCGCGGTCCAGCTCCAGGAGGCGACCGGGCTCCTCCTCGCCGGCGTGGACCGGGTGATGGCGGCGGTGAAGCGGCGCGCCCACGAGCACGCGCGCACGCCGATGATGGGCCGCAGCCACGGCATCCACGCCGAGCCCGTCACCTTCGGCCTGAAGCTCGCCGGCTGGTACGACGCCTGGAGCCGCCGCCGCGAGGCGATCGCGCGCGCCGGCAGGACCGTGGCGGTGGGCAAGATCTCCGGCGCCGTCGGTACGTTCGCGAACGTCGATCCGCGCGTCGAGGCGTTCGTGATGGAGCGGCTCGGCCTCGCCGGCGGCGAGGGCGCGGCCACGCAGGTCGTGAACCGCGACCGCCACGCCGAGCTCTTCACCGCCCTCGCGGTGGCGGGCGGGACCCTCGAGCAGCACGCGACGGAGGTCCGCCACCTGCAGCGCACGGAGGTGCGCGAGGCGGAGGAGCCGTTCACGGCGGGCCAGAAGGGCTCGTCGGCGATGCCGCACAAGCGCAACCCCATCCTCTCCGAGAACCTCACCGGCATCGCGCGCCTGCTCCGCTCCTACGCGCTCGCCGCCCTCGAGGACGTCGCGCTCTGGCACGAGCGCGACATCAGCCACTCGTCCGTCGAGCGGGTGATCGCTCCCGACGCCACCATCGCCCTCGACTTCGCGCTGCACCGCTTCGCCGGGATGATCGAGAACCTGCGCGTGTACCCCGAGCGGATGAAGGAGAACCTGGAGCTCACGGGCGGCCTCTACGAGGCGCAGCGCGTGCTCCTCGCGCTCGTCGGCAAGGGCGTGGCGCGGCAGGAGGGCTACGTCTACGTCCAGCGCAACGCCATGAAGGTCTGGGAGGAGAAGGTCGACTTCCGGACCGCGCTGAAGCGGGATCCGGACGTGAAGCGGGTGCTCTCCGACGAGGAGATCGACGCGTGCTTCGCGCTCGAGTACCACCTGAAGCACGTGGACACGATCTTCCAGCGCGTGTTCGGCGCGCCGTAGCCCGCGGCGATGGTGCGGATCGAGCGGAGCGCCGGCGGGCTGGTCCTCGCGTCTCGCCTCGCGCGGCCGCGCGTGCTCGCCGTCCTCGCCGCCGCGTTCATCCTCGGCGCCGCCGGCCTGCGGGGCGCCGCCCCGCGGGCTGCCCTCGGGCTCGCGGCGGTCGCCGCGCTGGTGGTCCTGCTGGGCGGCCGCTCGGTGCGGGCGACCTTCGCGCGCGGGCGGGTGCGGGTGAGCGGCGCCCCGCCGCTGCGCCGGCAGGACCGCGGGCTCGCCGAGTTCACGGGCGTGCAGATCGAGACGGTCGGCGAGGCGCGCGCGCGCCGCGCGGAGCGGCTCGCGCACGGCTACCGGGAGCGCAGCGGCTCGGCCGCGCCCTCCTGGCTCGTGCCCGCGCCGGCTCCCGGCACGAACGACCACCTCCGCCGCCTCGTCCTCCTGGCGCGCGAGGGCGAGCCGCTGCCGGTGACGACCTGGCTCGCGCCCGAGGATGACCTCGAGCCAGCGCGCGCCGAGGTCGCCGCGCTGTTCATCTAGCGGGGGCTGCGCCCCCGCCCCGACGAGCAGAGCGCGTCGTGTGCAGCCGGCCACATGGGTGACACTCTAGCCCGGCGACATGGGTGACACTGTTCACCGGTCGGCCGAGCGGCGCACCGCGCGCTCCGGGTGGGCATCGACGGGTCGGCGCGCGCGCGCCGGGAACGCTCCGGGCGGAGCACTGCGGGTGGCAGAGCGGTGAGCGTCACCGGGGGGGGCGCAGGGGTTCGGAAGCCCGGAAGTGCCGAGCTGCGAGTCGACGGTCAGCCGCGTGCCCATGCGAACCGGCTCTCCGTTCTGCCCGGAGGTCCGGCCAGCTCCGTGGCGGCCGCGAATCACGACGCCCACATTCCGAGCTGCATGACGGGGCGCAGAGGCGCAACGTCAGCGCGCGCGGGCGGCGTCGGCCCGTCGCTCGCCTCGCGGCGGAAGCGATCCATGTGCTCGCGCCCGAAGGTGCTCTCTGCGTGAAGCAGGTTGTGAGCTCGGCAGGCGAGCCGAAGATTCTCGACCGTGGGCGGTCCCCCGAGGGCGGCGGGCTGGATGTGGTCGAGCTCGAGCTTCCAGCGGCTGTTGCAGCGGCAGCCGTCCGGGCCGACCCAGGCGCAGCGCCCCCCGTCGCGCTTCCACACGGCGCGGCGCACTATCGCCGGGATCGTGGACCTCGCCGCCGACGGCTTGACCGCGGCCATATTCGCCGCTGCCTCATTCGAGGCGGCCTGCTTCGCGCCCTTCGTCTTCCGCTCCGGCGCGACCGCGCCCTTCCGCTTGCCGTGCTTCTCGATGGCGCAGCGGATCGCCTCGCGGAGCACCGCCGCGAGGTCGCCGTCCGGGACCTTGTGCGACAGGAGCGACCGGAGCGTCTCGAGGTCCTCCTTGCAGGCACGGTCGAGGGTGACCCGGAGCGACCAGTGGGTCTCCGAGACGGCGAGGGTCTCGGCCCTTCGCTTCGGCTGCGCGAGGATCGGTGGGGTCGCTGGGAGCGGACCGGTGGTGGGTCCCGGATCGAGAGCCGGCTCCGCGGGGCCGTGCGCCGTCGCCATTTCGGCCCGCTCCGATCCCGAGAGGGGCAGCGCTGCGCTCGCCGCGGCGGGGGCGCGCTCGGCCAGCTTGCGGAGGCCTGCGCGCGGAGCGGTGCGCGCCTGGATGGAGGCGACGAGGTGCTCGACCTCTGCCCGGGTCCTGAAGGCTGCGCGAGCGAGGAGGTCGTCCACGTTCTCCTCGGTGAGCACCTGGCCGAGGAGCGCCACGGTGGAAAGGCAAAGGCGCCCATCGCGCAGCGGAGCCTCGAGGACCGGGAAGCGGCGCAGCACGCGCATGGCCTGGATGCGCCGGCCTGCGGCGCCCTCCCGCAGGTGGAGCGCCTCCAGGCAGTAGCTCCAGAGAGACGCATGGCCGGCCTCGACGAAGGCGCGGCGCTGATCGAACTCGTCGAGGTGCAGGAGGAAGTCGACCTGGACGTTCCGTTCCTCTCCGGCGAGCTCGCGCAGGCGGATCGCGAGCGCGTTCGATTCGAGAGAAGCGGGGGCGAGCGCAGACATGGGGGTGCACCTCCAGTACATCCTTCGTAGCACGCGATTTCCGGAGCTCCGGAGACGCTCCAGGTCCGCGTCTGGCCGCCGTTCTCCGGCGCTCCCTCGTCAATGCCCCAAGGCGACCGGCGCGTGCTTCACGCGCGAGAATCGTGCGCGAGAGCGGCCTTTCCGCGCCGCCCGTATGCCCGAGGGCGATCGAGGCGAGAAGGCGTCAATGGGAAATGTTTCACCCGCCGCATCTGGGACGTCTTGCCTCGTCGCGAGAAGAGCCGCGGCACCGGGCGGCACTACCGCTGGCGATAGTTGTCGCCCAAGGTGAATACGGTCGACCTCGAGCTGCGGAAACGCCTTCGAGAAGTCCGCGCGCACCTCGCGCGAAGTCACGCCGTCGCCGCGCCCGGTTCGACACGACGAGACGCTCGCCTGCTCCGCCGCCTTCCCGCGTTCATCGGGGTCGAGCACGAGCGCGTGCGCCGACCCCGTCGATGCTCCGAATCCGTCATGCGCACGGAAGCCGTGGTCGAAACACCCGCCGCTCGTCCGGCGAGTACCCGCACTTGTGACGAATGATGAGGGCTTCGCCCCTCCCGCGCTTCGCGCGGGGCCCCTCCCGCGAAGGGCCGTTCGACTGTGCGACCACCCTCCCGTGCTGCGGCTAGGCTCTGCGACCCCGCCCCGGCGCGCGCGGGCGTGCCACGACGCGGGCGGCGAGCTCCTCGAGGTGCGCGAGGCAGGCGTGCGGGGCGCGCTGAAGGATCATGTGCGGCGCGTCGACCTCGACCACCTCCGCGTCCGGGCGCAGCGAGAGGAGCTCCTCGCCGACGTCGGTGCGGATGAGCCGGTCGCGCCTCGGCGAGAGCACGAGGATGGGCGCGTCGACCTGCAGGAGCGCGTCGCGCACGTCGACGCGGAGCGCCTCCATCGCGCGGAGCGCCATCACCTCGGGCGCCGTGCTCCCCACCGCCGCCTGCACCTCGCGGACGAGCGCGTCGGGCGCGTCCCAGCCGGTCATGAAGTGGCGGACGAGGAGGGCAGGCATCGGCAGGCCGAAGAGCCGGGCGCCGACGAGCCCGCGGATCGGGTGGAGGAGCGGGTGGAGCGGCCGGTGCAGGAACGTCGCGGCGAGCACGAGGCCGGCGAGGCCGCGCGGCCGCTCGGCCGCGAGCCGGATCGCGATGGGACCGGAGAACGACTCCGCCACCAGCAGGAACCGGCCGGGCGGAAGGGTCGCGCGGAGGCGATCGACGAGCGCGTCGTAGCCGAGCGGCGCGTCGGGAGGGAAGGGGACCACCACCGGCGCGATGCGCCGCGGCGCGGCGGCGAGGAGGGGCGCGAAGAGCCGGCCGCTCCCGTCGATGCCCGGGAGGAGGAGGGCGGGCAGGACGGCGCGAGGGCGCCGCGCCTCGCTCGCCACGCGCGTCGTCCGGCCCCGGCTCAAGCGCGGCCGGCTAGCCGAGGTAGCCCTTCGCGCGGAGGTTGCGCTGGATCCGCTCCTCGACCGAGCCCACGTCCGACGCGAACGTCTGGCCGGTGAGCCGCTCGAAGACCTCGATGTACTTCCGCGCCAGCATCACCCGCACGTCGTCGGAGAGCGCCGGGGGCGTGCCGTGGCCGGAGAACCCGTGCTCCTTGATGAGCCACTGCCGGATGTTCTCCTTGTCGAGCATCTCCTGCTCGGCGCCCTTGGCGAAGCGATCCTCGTAGCCGTCGGCGACCCAGTAGCGCGAGCTGTCGGGCGTGTGGATCTCGTCGATGACGACGAGCTTCCCGTCGATGGTGCCCATCTCGTACTTGGTGTCCACGAGGATGAGGCCGCGGCTCCGCGCCCACTCCTGCCCGCGCTGGAAGAGCCGCTCCGCGACGGCGGTCGCCTCGCGCCAGAGGTCCTTCGAGACGAGGCCCTGCGCGAGGATCTCCTGCTCGCTGATGGGCTCGTCGTGCTTGCCGTACTCCGCCTTGGTGGAGGGCGTGATGATGGGCCGATCGAAGCGCTGGTCCTTGCGGAGCCCCTTCGGCCACTCGATCCCGTAGGCGCCCGCCTTGCCGGCCTGGTAGTCGCGCCAGAGCGAGCCCGTGATGTAGCCGCGGATCACGATCTCGATGGGCAGCGGCTTCGCCCGCTTCACGACCATGACGCTCGGGTCGGGCAGGTCGACGACGTGCGTCGGCGCGAGGTCCTTCACCTTCTCGAACCAGAAGGCGGTGAGGCGGGAGAGCACCTCGCCCTTGAACGGGATCGTGCCGAGCACGTGGTCGAACGCGGAGATGCGATCGGTCGTGACCATCACGATCTCGTCGCCGCGGGCGTAGTTGTCGCGCACCTTGCCGCGGTACAGCTCGCCGAGCGCGGGCAGGTCGATCTGGCGGAGGGTGTGGGGGAGCTGAGCGCGGAGCTTGTCGTCCGGGATCATGGGCGGGATGTTATACGTCGCGCCCTCACATGGAACCGGGAAAAGTACGGATCGTGCTTCACCGCCCGCAGAGCGCCGACAACATCGGCGCCGTCGCCCGGGCGATGAAGAACTTCGGCCTGTCGCGCCTCGCGATCGTGGCGCCGCCGTCCTGGGCGGGGCGTCCCCGCAGCGGGGGACCGGGCACCGCCCGGGAGGACGTCCTCGCGCGCGCCCGGCGCCTCGCGCGGCATGCGTCCGACGTCCTCGAGGCCGCCGAGGTCCACGCGGACCTGCGTGGCGCGCTCGGCCCCGCCTCCTGGACCTGCGGCACCACCTCGCGCGCGGTGGAGGGGCGCCCCTTCCTCGATCCCGCGGCCCTCGCCGCGGAGGTCGCCCGGCGGAGCGTCCAGGGTGAGGTCGCGGTCGTGTTCGGGCAGGAGCGGCGCGGGCTCTCCGACGCGGAGCTCGAGCTCTGCCAGGCGGTCTGCTCGATCCCGACCTCGCCGGCGTACGACTCGATGAACCTCGCGCAGTCCGTGGCGGTGCTCGCCTACGAGATCGGCCGGCCGCGGCAGGTTTCCACGCCGCAACCGGCCGCGGCGGAGCCCGCGCGGCACGCGACGCCAGCGCGGCACGCGACGATCGAGGCGCTGTGGGACCGCATGAGGGCGCTCCTCGGCGCCGCGGGCTACCTGAACCCGCAGAACCCGGAGCACATCCTCGCGGACCTTCGCCGCCTGCTCGCGCGCGCGGAGCCCACGCAGCGCGAGGTGGAGCTCCTCGTCGCGGCGGTTCGCGCGCTCGAGCGGACGTTGCGCGAGCGCGCGCGGTGAAGGAGCCGCCGGGCTAGGCCGAGGCGGCCGCGGCCTGGTTCTTCTTGCGGCTCTTCTTCCAGGCCTCGAAGTGCTCCTGGCAGAGCCCGTGCTCGACGACCTTCTTCTTGCAGTCGGGCTTCGAGCAGGTGTCGTAGCGTCCGGGCCGGCCCTCGAGCTCGCCGCGGCGGAACTGCTTGTAGTGGAAGAAGCAGAGGCCCTTCGCGCGGTAGGCGCGCTTGCAGCCCGCCACCGTGCAGGTCTTGGTGCCGCCGCCCTTCGCGCGAGGCGCGGCCTTCTTCGTCTTGGTCGTCTCGGCCATAGAGGGGCGCTAGATACCCGACCCGAGGTCGGATGGCAACTAGCGACCCTCGCCCGCGACGGCGGCCCGGGCCTGGGCGGCCTTCGCGCGCTCCTGCGCGGGGACCTCGGCGAGCGAGATCCGCAGCGAGCGCTCGGGCCCCTGGCCGCGGCGCGTCCTGACCTCGACCTCCCGGCCCACACCGGCCGTCGACACGTACCAGCGGAGCCTCGAGGGGGTGCGGACGTCGTGCCCCTGGAATCCGGTGATCACGTCGCCGACCTTCACGCCGGCGGCGGCGGCGGGCCCGCCGTTCGCGACCTCGGTCACCACCACGCCGCGGGTCTCGTCTCCGCGCGGGACCTCGCGGACCGCCACGCCGAGCCAGCTCCGCACCACGCGGCCGTGGTCGCGCAGCTGGCCGATGATCTCCTTCGCCATGTTGATGGGCACGGCGAAGCCGATCCCCTGGCCGGTCGCGTTCACCGCCGTGGCGATGCCGATCACCTCGCCGCGCAGGTTCAGCACCGGGCCGCCCGAGTTGCCCGGGTTGATCGACGCGTCGGTCTGGATGAAGTCGTACGTGCCGGGACGGCCGAGCGGCGCGATGTCGGTCCGGCCGGTGTGGCTCACGATCCCGAGCGTCACGGTGTGGTCGAGCCCGAAGGGGCTGCCGATCACGAGCACCCACTCGGCCACGGCGACGTGGTCGGAGTCGCCGAGCGGGACGAACGCCAGCGGCCGCTTCACCTCGATCTTGAGGAGCGCGACGTCGGACTCCGCGTCGACGCCGACCACGCGGGCGGGCACGCGGGGCGTGTCCGAGCCGAAGTCGACCTCGACCCCCTCGGCGCCCTCGACCACATGGGCGTTCGTGACGACCCAGCCGTCGCGGTGGATGACGAAGCCGGAGCCGATCCCCTTGCGCGGGCCCTCGTTCAGCTTCTCGAACAGGTCGCGGAGCTCCTCGTCGTTCGCACCCGGCGGCGGCGCCTGCGTGGTCACCACCCCGACCACCGCGGGGATCGCCGCCTCGGCCAGCCTGGAGAGATCCGGGAGCCCCTGCGCGGCCTGCGGCACCACCTGCGGAGCCTTCGCCTCGGTGTACAGGGGGCGTGCGGCGTCGCCCGGTCCCGCCGCCACCCACGCCGCCGCCACGAGCGCCGCCCAGGACATGACCACCTCACACCCGCGAAGCGCGGGCTCCCGAACAAGGTGGGGACCGCGCCGGAGGCGGCGCAAGGAGGCGAAGCTGGGGGTCGTCCGCGCGTCCGGCGCGCGCGCCGCGGCGCGGCCGCTAGGGGTGGGCCCGGAGCTCGTCCTGGAGGACGCGATCCAGCGCGCGCCGGTCGGCCTCGGTGTGAGCCTCGCTGGGCCGCGTGCGGGACGGTCCCTGCGCGACGCGAGCCTGCGAGCGGGCGGTCGGCCGGCGGTCGGCCGGCGGCTTCGAGCCGAAGTGGCCGGCGAGCTCGTCCCAGCCGCGCTCCACGAAGACCGGGAAGCTCCCGGCGCGGTCCCAGCGTGCCGCGAGCGTGCGGCCGCCGACGGGCACCCAGAGCCACAGCGCCGCGAGCACGGCGCCTGCGAGGACCAGCTTCGCGAGGAGGCGGAGCATGCGAACCGGGTAGCACGGGGGCCGCCGGCGAGCGAGTTTTGGGCGAGCACCCGTGGGGGCGGCTCGCGCGGAGCCCGGTCGATGGGGTCGCGTCACGACGCGCGCGCTGGCGCCGGCGCAGGCCGCCCGCGTGCGCCGCGGCGGCGACGGGATCGAGAGGTCCTTCGCCTCAGCGCAGGTAGGGGGCGAGCTCGGCGGCGTCGTCCACGAGCACGGTCGCGCCCGCCCCGGCGAGCTCCGCGCGCGACCCGAGCCCCCAGGTCACCGCGACGACGGCCACGCCCGCGGCGCGCGCGGTCGCGACGTCCACGCGGCTGTCGCCGACGAACACGGTGTCGGCGGGCGCGGCCCCGACCTCGGCCATGATCTCGAGGGTCCCGGTGGGATCCGGCTTCCGGGGCGCCTCGTCGCCCCCGACGATGGCGACGAAGCGATCGGCGACGCCGAGCCCGGCGAGGATCTTGCGAGCCATCGCGCCCGGCTTGTTCGTGTGGACCGCGAGCGCGCGCCCGGCCGCGGACAGCGCGGCGTCGAGCCCGGGATAGAGCCGCGTCCGTTCGAGGCAGTGCGCCTCGTAGTGCTCGCGCCAGAGGACGAGCGCCGGCTCGAGGAGCTCGTCGTGCGGGGCGATCGCGCGGGCGAGGAGCAGGCGCGCCCCCTCGCCCACGAACCCGCGGATCTCGTCGCTCCTGCGGGCCGGCAGGCCGAGCGCGGCGAGCGCGTGGTTCACCGAGGCCGCGAGGTCGTCGATCGAGTCGACGAGCGTGCCGTCGAGATCCAGGATCGCGAGGCGGGTCAACGCGTCCCCGCACCGCCGTCGAGGATGGTGAACTCCACGCGCCGGTTCTTCGCACGCCCGAGCGCGGTCTTGTTGGAGGCGACCGGGTGGTCCTCGCCGTAGCCCGTCGGCTCGAGCCGCTCGCGCGCGACGCCCTTGCCGGCGAGGTAGCGCGCCACGGTGCGGGCGCGCCGTTCGGAGAGGTCCTTGTTGTACGCGTTCGAGCCCACGTCGTCGGTGTGGCCCTCGACGCGGACGCGGCGGAGCTCCGGGTGCGCCGCGAGGATCCCGCCGATCGCGTCGAGCACGGGGAACGACTGCGACCGCAGGGTGTCGCGCCCGGTGTCGAACTGGATCGCGTCCTTGAGCGAGAGCCGCTCGGTCTCGATCTCGACGAGCGGCTCCTGCTCGCCCACGGGGCAGCCGTCACGCGTCGCCGGGCCGGGCACGGTGGGGCAGCGGTCCTCGCGGTCGGGGATCTCGTCGCCGTCGCGATCGGGGCAGCCGTCGAGCTCGGCCGGGCCCGGCTCCGCGGGGCAGGCGTCGCGCGCGTCGGGGACGCCGTCGCGATCGCGATCCGGCTCGCCGGCGTCGCCCGTCCGCGCCGTGTCGAGGGCGAAGCGGATCCCGCCGAAGACGCGCCACGACTCGCGCCCGTAGCCGGCTGCGCCGAGGCCGGTGCCCCCGCCGAGCTCCACGGCGACGCGATCGGAGAGGAAGGCGCGGAGCCCCGTGCGCGCGGAGAGCGGGGCGCGGTGGCGATCCGTCGAGAGGTCGTTGCCGCGCGGCCAGCCGCCGCCCACCTCGGCGATCGCGCGCCACTGCCGCGCGGCGCCGGGAGCGGTGAGGTCGTAGGACCCGCCGAGGGACCAGGTCGGCCCGTCGTTCACCACGAGCTGCGCCCACTGGCCGCGCTCGCGGAGGACGTAGCCGACCTGGGCGTCGAGCCGCGCGCGGCCGAAGGCGCGGGTGAGCACCACGCCGGGAACGGCCATCGGCCCCTCGCCCGTGAAGGCGGTGCGGTCGCCGGTGGGCGCGCGCAGGTCGAGGAGCGCGGCGACGCCGATCCCGAGCGGCGCGCTCGCCGCCTCGAGCAGGGCGAGCTTCGCGACGAGCCGGACGTCGCCGAGCGCGCTCCGCGCGATGGGGGCGACGAGCGGCCCGGTCACCCCGCGGTCCTGGAGCAGCGAGAGATCCGATCGCTGGTAGAGCGCGACGGGCAGATCGAGGCCGAGCTCGAGCCGACCGAGCGACGCGGCGGCGAGCAGGTGCGCGGAGAGGCGCGAGGCGAGGGCGTCCTCGCGCGCGTCGCCGAGCTGGAGCGCGAGCAGCCCGTCGGTCCAGTCGAGGAGGAGAGCGGCGCCGATCCGCCCGCGCGGCGCGGTCGCCGCGGTCTCGAGCGTGAAGCCGCCGTCGAGCGACAGCGCCGGGCGCGTGGGGTCCGGGTCGAACCCGCGGGCAGTGGGGTCGTCGGCCGGGGCCGCCGGGACGGCAGCGAGGAGCGCTGCGAGCGCCAGGACAGGTCGGACGGTGCGCATCCGGCGAGCTTAGGCGAACCGTGCGAGGAGGCAAGCCGACGTCCGCCCACATGCGCGCCCGCAGAGCGCACAGCGCCCCCGGACCTCGCTCGCTCCGGCGCGCGGCGTCGTCGCCTCAGGCGGCGGACGGCGCGCGCGCGGCGGCGGCCCGGCGGCGCAGGACCGCGACGAGCGCGTCGTGCACGGCGGGGTCGATCTGCGTCCCGCGAAGCTCGGCGAGGAGCGGGAGCGCGTCTCCCTCCGCGAGCCCGGACTGGTACGGACGGGTCGTCGTGCAGGCGTCCCAGGTGTCGGCGGCGTTCACGATGCGGGCGACGAGCGGGATCTCCTCGCCGCGCAGGCGGTCCGGGTAGCCGTCGCCGTCCCAGCGCTCGTGGTGTCCGCGGATGGCGGGCACGGCGCTGCGCAGGAACTCGACGCCGGCCACGATCTCGGCGCCGGTCACGGGGTGGACCTCCACGAGCGCGCGCTCCTCGGGCGTGAGCGGCGAGCGCTTCGCGAGGATCGCGTCGGGCACGCCGATCTTGCCGATGTCGTGCAGGATCCCGCCGTACACGAGGGCGGCGACCGTCTCCCGCGGCAGGCCCAGCTCGCGGCCGATCTCGGCGGCGAGCTCGGCCACGCGCTCGGAGTGACCGCGCGTGTAGGGGTCCTTCGCGTCGATGGCGGAGGCGAGGCTCCGCAGGGTGTCGAGGTAGCCCGCCTCGAGGTCGTGGATGAGCCGGCGGTTCTCGGCGTCGTAGCGCGCGAGCTCCCGCGACATGTGGTTGAAGCCGAGGGCGAGGTCGCCGATCTCGTTGTGCGCGCGGACCGCGACCTCGCGCCCGAAGCGGCCGCGCGCGATCTCGAGCGCGCCGCGGACGCACTCGGCGATGGGCCGGGTGACGCTCCGCGCGACGAGGGCCGAGAGCACGGCCGCGACCACGAGGGCGCCGGCGGACGTGGCGACGCTCGCGGCGTCGAGCTGTGCGTGACCGCGGGCGAGGAGCCCCACGACGAGGGAGGCGGGCGCGGCGGCCGCGCACGCGACGAGGAGCAGGAGGGTGCGCTGGAGCCTCATGCGGTGGCCGTGGCGCGGGCGAGCGCCCGCGCCAGGCTCCGGCGGGAGACGGGCTTCTCGAGCACCACGGCCACCAGGTCGGCCCCCTCGAGCCCGCGCGCGCTGCCGTCCGTCACGGCGGTGAGGAGCACGGCCGGCGCCGCCACGCCCGCGGCCCGCATGGCGCGGAGCGCGTCGAGGCCGGAGAGGCGCGGCATGAGGAGGTCGAGCACGAGCACGTCCGGGCGCTCGCGCGCGGAGAGCGCCACCGCCTCCACGCCGTCCGTCGCGGCGACCACCGCGTGGCCGAGCTCGGCGAGGAGATCGGAGACGAGCGCGCGGATGAGCCCGTCGTCGTCGGCGATGAGGACCTTCACGGGCGGGGGAGGATAGCACGGGCGGGCATCACGGCCCGAGGCCCACCCACACCGACCCGTCGTCGTACACCTCGCGCTTCCAGATCGGCACGTCCTGCTTCAGCCGCTCGATGCAGGCCTCGCAGGCGCGGAACGCCGGCGTGCGGTGCGCGGCGGCGCAGGCGATGACCACCGCCGCCTCTCCCGGCGCGAGGGCCCCCACGCGGTGCACGATGGCGACCTCGACGCCGTGCGCGCGCGCCACCTCGGCGCCGATCTCCGCGAGCTTCCGCTCCGCCATGGGCGCGTACGCCTCGTACTCGAGCCGGACCACCCGCTTGCCGTGCGACTCGCCGCGCACCGCGCCGGTGAACGTGACGACGCCGCCGCGGCCCGGGCCCGAGACGGCGTCCACCACCTCGGCGAGCGTGAGCGGCCGGTCCACCACCTGGAAGCGCGGCGCGCCGCCCGAGACGGGGGGCACGATGGCGACCTCCGCCCCGTCGCGCAGCGGCGCGTCGTCCGGGGCGAACTCCTGGTCCACCGCGATCCGGCAGCGCGGCAGGATGCGGGCGAGGGCCGGGTGGGCGGCCTCGAGCGCCCGGCGCAGCTCCGCGACGGAGGCGGGCGCACGCTCGAGCGTCTCGCGGGAGGCGCCGGCCGCCTCGCGGGCGCCGGCGAAGTAGAGGATCTGGATCGCCATCGGGTCTAACCTAAAGCACGGTTCGCGGTCCGCGATCACCTTCGAGGCCGCGCGCCGCGCCGCCGGTCGGGGCCGCGCGCCGGCCGGCCGCCCCAGGCAAGACCCCGCGGTCCAGGGCCGCCCTCACCGGCCGAGGAGCCGCGCCAGGTCGCCGAAGACCGTCACGGCGATGATGAGGACGAGGAGCGCCACGAAGCCGGCGAGGTGGACGTAGCTCTCGACCTTCTCGTTCACGCGCCGCCGCGTGATCATCTCCCACGCCAGGAACACCAGCCGGCCGCCGTCGAGCGCGGGGAGGGGCAGGAGGTTCAGGATCGCGAGGACGATCGAGATGGTCCAGACGAGGGCGAGGAAGGGCTCGGCGCCCTGCCGCGCGCCGCGGACGAGCTCCTGCGCGATGCCGACCGGCCCGGAGAGCTCCGCGCGCTGCTTGCCGGAGAACATGCTCCCGAACGCGGCGAGCTGCGCGCCCGCGGCGGCGTTCGTCCGGCGGAGGCCCTCCACGAGCGCGCCCGCGGGGCCGCGCCGCACCGCGACCTGCGCCTGCGCGAACCCGACGCGGCCCACGCCCCCGTCGTCGCGCGGCGTGATGGGCAGCGAGCGCCGCTCGCCGCCGCGCTCGAGCTCGAGCACGATCGGCTCGCCGGGGTGGCGCTGCAGCTCGGCCACGAGCGCGCGGAACGAGTCGACCGGGGCGCCCGCGACGGAGAGGATACGGTCGCCGGGCTCGAGGCCCGCCACGGCCGCCGGCATGCCCGGCATGAGCGCGCCGACGCGCGGCGCCGGGTCGGGGGCGCGGAGGCCGATGGTCGCGAGGAGCGCCGCCGCGACGACCACCGCCGTGACGTAGTTCGCCGCGGGGCCGGCGACGATGACGAGGAAGCGCCGCCAGGCGGCCTGGTTCGCGTAGGCGGTGGGGTCGTCCGGCGCGACGTCGTCGCCGGGTGACATCCCGGCGATGCGCACGTACCCGCCGAGCGGCAGGGCGGAGATGGCGAACTCCGTCTCGCCACGCCGGAACGACGCCACGACCGGCCCGAAGCCGACGCTGAAGCGCTCGACGCGCATGCCCGATCGGCGCGCGGCGAAGAAGTGCCCGGCCTCGTGCAGGATGATGAGGAGCGACACCGCCAGGACCGCGGCGGCGATGGCGAGGACGGTGCTCACGATTCCGCTCCCTCGCCGAACTCGTCGGCCTCGAACACCTCGACCTCCGTCTCGGGCTCCTGCCACGCGCGCGCGGGGAGCCCGGCCTTGAGACAGCAGCGGGAGAGGAACGTCTCCGCGTCCCAGCCCTGCTCGAGCGCCACCTTGGGCAGGAGCGCGCCGCGATGCCAGCCTCGCCGGACGAGGACCCCGTGCGTGCCCACCTTCACGGCCCGCCGGTCGTCGAGCCGGTGGGGCGGGGTGAGGACGGACACCGCCACGCGCAGCTCGGCGATCTCGTCGGGGCGCAGGGGCGGGAAGCGCGGGTCCTCCTTCGCGGCGGAGACCGCCATGCGCGCGACCGTCGCGGCGAGCGAGCCCTCCGGGCGGAACGTGCCGACGCACCCGCGCAGCGCGTCGCCGACGTGGAGGGTGACGAACGCGCCGCGCGCCTCGGCGAGCGATCCCGAGTCGGGGAGCGCGGGGGCCGGGGCGACGCCGAGGTGGCCGAGGATCGAGCCGCGGGCGATGCCGAGGAGCGCCGCGCGCTCCGTGGGGGAGAGCTCGCTCATGGACGCCGCCGCGCGCCGGTGAGCAGGTAGGTGCGCGCGTCGCGCAGGATCTCCGCGTGGTCGAAGGCGAGCGGAGCGGGGAGCGCGTCCCAGGGGAAGGCGCGCGCCTCCTCCGCGTCGTCGGCGCCGGCGGGGTCGCCCGAGGCGCGCCCGAGGAACACCGCGCTCACCGTGTGGCGGCGCGGATCGCGGCGCGGGTCGGAGTAGACGTAGAGGAGCTCCTCGAGCCGGACCTCGAGCCCGGTCTCCTCGCGAGCCTCGCGGATCGCCGCCGCCTCGAGCGTCTCGCCCACGTCCACGAAGCCGCCGGGCAGCGCCCAGCCGGGCGGCGGGAACTTGCGGCGGACGAGGACGACACGATCGCCGGGGAGGAGGACGACCACGTCCACCGTCGGCGAGGGGCTCTGGTGCTCCGGCATGGGCGAGACCTAGCGCGAGGGCGGGCGGGGGGTCAAATCGTGAAGGGCCAGGGCGGCGCTCACCGGGGCGTGACGATGAGGGGCGGCGCGCCGGGAGAGGGCGGGGCGCCTGCCGGCTCGCCGGGCCCCGGCGCGAGCGGGAACGCCTTCTCCACGAGGAGCCGCGCGAACGGCACCGCGTGCGGTGGCGCCCCCGCGACGAGCGCCCGGGCGGTCGCCGCGGCGGAGCGGGCGTGGGCGACGTCCCCCCGCGCCTCGAGGTGCTCGGCGACGGCGAGCAGGCGGCTCGCGTGCCGGCGGCGCCGCCCCTCGTCGAAGTAGGCGTCCACGGCGTCCGCCACCACGCGCGCCATCTGCTCGGCGCGCTGCCGGTCGTCGATGTACAGCGGCGACACGCCGACCTCGTCGAGCTTCGCGGCGACCTCGCGCAGGTAGCCCTCGTCGGCGAGCCAGCCGCGGAGGAGCGGCAGGTCGTGGAGCTTCGCCGAGGCGGCCACCGCCTCGCGCTCCTCCTCGTCGGCGAGGGGTGGGAACCGCGCCGCGGGGTCGGCGAGCGGCGCGGCCGGGCCGAGCTGCGCGAGCCACAGGTCCGCGCCCTCCGGCACGCGCTGCCCGCTCGCGTCGTTCAGCGCCCGCGCCGCGGCGACGAGAGAGCGGGCCCGCGCGCGGTCGATCTCGCCGACGCCCATGGCCGCGCCGCGCTCCACGAGCCCCTTCGCGAACGCCCGCCACTCCTTGCGTCCGAGGAGCCCGACCTGGAGCTCGACGAGCCCGCGCACGTCGGACACGACCGCCTGCGCGACCTCGATGCCCTTGCCCGGCACGTTCCGGGGGAGCCACACCGCGCGCTCTCCCTGCCCGTCGATCGCCGAGGCGTAGACGGGCAGCGGCGGCTCGGCGGGCGCGGCGGGGGCCACCGCGGGGGCGCGCGGCGGCTCGGGCACCGCGACGCCTCGCGAGCGCAGGACGTGCAGGCTGCGCTTCGCCTCCTTCGCGACCTCCTTCCCCGAGTGACCGGCGAGCGCCGCGAGCACGTCGGCGCGCCCGGCGACGAGCGACGCGCGGCAGAGCGCCGCGGCGAGCGGAGGCGGCAGGGTCGCGATCTCCTCCGGCTTCGCGCGGGAGAGGCCGAGGAGGAGCCGCGAGGCGCGGCCGGCCTCCTCGCGCGGCACGCCGGCGAGCGTGGCGATCTCCTGGCTCTCCACGTTGGGATCCCGGAGGAGCGCGAGCAGCCGGTCGACGTCGAGGGTCGTCATCGAGGGCAATGTAGCGGCGGGTCCGGGGGCGATCCACCTCGTGTCCTGCCCCGGGCGAGTGCGCCGCGGGCGGCCGCGCCCTCCTGCCGCGATCGGCCTTCCGCGTTGACACCGCTCGGGAGGCCTCTCTACGCTGCATCCGGTTCGCGGCCGCCTGCGCGGTACGTCACCCACGGAGGTTCACACATGATGAAGACCCTGCTCGCGGCGATGGCCGCGCTCGCCCTCCTCGCGGCGCGACCTGCGTCGGCGTGCGACGGCGACTGCAAGAACTGCCCGCAGCATGCCCAGGCCGCCGCTGCCGGCGAGGGGAAGAAGGGCGCGGAGGCCGCGCCTGCCGCCCAGTGTCCCTGCGCCAAGGAGGGCAAGGCGTGCAAGTGCGGCGAGAAGTGCCAGTGCCCGCACTGTGCCGCCCACAAGGGCCCCCCGAAGAAGGCGGAAGAGAAGAAGAGCTAGCCCGGACGTCGCCGGATCCGAGGCCGACGGCCGCTCCGGAGACGGGGCGGCCGTCGCACGTCTCGAGCGCGGGTACGACGCCGTGTATCGCTGAGGGCGCGCGGGCCGTCACCGCTTCCCGCCGAATCCCTTCAAGAGCCCCTCGACCGCGTCGCGCCCGCGCTCCACCTGCTTGCGGGCGCCCTTCACCGCCTCGTGCGCCTCCCCTCGCGCGAGGTTCGCGACCGCTGTGTCCGCTCGCACCGAGACGCTGGGCGACTCGAGCGTGCCGCCGAGCGCGAGCGGGACCTCGAGCATCTGCGGCAGCGGCAGGCCGCCCGGGACGACGCGGGCGAGCGCCGCCTTCGGGACGGAGGACGTGCCCTCGAGCGCGAGCCGGCCGTCGAGGCCCACGCGACCGCCGAGCGCGAGCTTCCCGAACGGCGTGTCGACGGTCACGGGCGCCCTCGCCACGAGGAACCCGTCCTTCACGTCGAACTCGCCGGCGAGGTTCTTGAACTCGGTGCGCCCCTTCGCGCCGCTCACCTCGCGGGCCGCGCGGCCGCGGCCGAGCTGCTCGAGCCCCCGCGCCACGCCGCCGAGCACCGCGTCGCCGAGGTCGGTCGTGACGAGCGCGCCGTCCTTCACGGCGAGCGCGGCGAGGCCGGTGAGCGCCTGGCGCAGCTTCGCCCAGTCCGTCCCCTTGCCGACGACGTCGAGCGTGCCGTCCAGCTTGCCCGTCAGCGGCTGCGCGCCGGCGAACGCCTGCAGCGCGCCGCCCAGATCGAGCGCCGAGAGCTTCGCGGCGAGCCTCCAGGTCGGGACCTTCTCCCCGAGCGCGATGTGCGTGCCGGCCCCCGAGACCCGGCCGCCGAACACGGCCGCGTCGAGCTCCTCCACGGTGAGCACGCCCTTCACGAGGCTCACGCGGGCCTTCACGTTCTTCGCCTGGAGCCGGCCGCTCCTCACCTCGGCGAGGGCGACCGTTCCGCGGACGCTCGCGGCGCGGAGCCGCTCGCGCATCGCGGCGGGCACCAGGTCGCCGCCGCGCGGCGGCGCCGCCTCCGCCTTCTCCGGCAGGAGGCCCATCACCGCGTCGAGATCGAGCAGCGAGCCCGTCACGACGAACCAGGCCGCGAGCGGCGGCGTCGCGACGGAGGCGTGGCCGCCGAGGTCCACGCCGGGGCCGCGGAGCGTGAGCTCGGTGAGATCCACGCGCGAGGCGGCGGGCCGCGCCGGCGACCAGGTCGCGAGCGCGCGGAAGTGGCCCGACGCCGGCTGGCCACGGAGCCTCACGTCCTTCAGCGCGCCGGAGCCGTCCACCTTGTAGGCCCGCCCCTCGCCGGTGGTGACCTTCGCCTCGAGGGTCGCCGTGCCGCCGCGGACGAGCGCCCCGAGCTCTGCGGGGAGCAGCGCGCGGAACCGATCGAGCGGGAGCGCGCCGATCTGGAGCCCACCCGTGATGAGCGGCCAGTCCTCCGGCCGCCGGGGCACCCCGTCCGGCAGGTGGTCCACCGAGAGCTGCGCGTGGAGGTTCTGCTGCGCGCTCGCGAACGCCGCCGCGACGCGCACCTCGAACGGGAGGCCGGGGCCGACGCCCGTCGCCTCGAGATCGAGCTGCTCGAGCGCGACGCCCGCGTCGTCCCGGCCCGCGCTCCGGTCCACGAGCCGGATCGCCGCCCCCATGATCCGCACGCGCTCCACCACGACGCGCGTCGCCGCCCCCGCGGCCTGCGCCGGCTCCGCGGCGGTCTCGGGCTTCCCTTCGCCGAGCCCCTCGTAGTTCCAGGTGCCGTCCTTCGCGCGGACGAGGTTCACGGTGGGCTTCACGAGCACGACCGAGCGGACCTCGACGTCCTTCCCGAGCGAGCGGAGGAGCGGCCACAGGCCGAGGTGCACGTCGAGCGACTCGGCGGCGACGAGCCCCGGCTCGCCCGCGCGGCCCGCCACGGTGAGGCCCCGCAGCGCGACGCGGGCCTCGGGGAGGAGGTGGAGCTTCGCGGTCGTGACGGCGACCTCCCGGCCGAGCGCCCGGGACGCCTGCGAGAGCACGAGATCCGCGACGCGCCTCGTGACCGCGGCGGAGTCCACGAGAAGGAGGAGCGCGGCGACGAGCAGGACGAGGAGCCCCGCCGCGGCGCCCGCGATGAGAAGGAGCCTGCGCGCGACGGGACGCCCGCCGGTCGCCATGGTGGAAACGTCTGCTCCCGCTGGCGGGACCGCAAGGGGCGCGGCGCGCGGCTGCCCGGGCGGGAGCGTGCAACGGCGGCTCCCGTGGGGAATGCTTGGGAGGTGACTCGTGCCCAGGGATCGGCCGTCCTCCCCACCGCCCGCGGCGCCGCGGGCGCTCCGGGCGGCCGCCGCGCCGGCCGCGCGACGCTCCGCTTCGTGGCCGAGCAGGCGTTCACGCGGGCCGCGGGGGCGCCGCTCGTGGGCGGCAACGCGGTGCGTCTCCTTCGCGACGCCGGGGAGAACTTCCCCGCGTGGCACGAGGCCATCGCGGCCGCGCGGGAGAGCGTGCTCTTCGAGGCGTACATCTTCGCGGACGACCGGGTCGGCCGGCGGTTCGCGGAGCTCCTCGCGGAGAAGGCGCGCGCCGGCGTGCGCGTGCGCGTCCTCCACGACTGGCTCGGCGGGATCGGCGAGGCCTCGTCGCGCTTCTGGCGCCGGCTCGCGGACGCGGGGGTCGAGGTCCGCACGTTCAACCCGCCGCGCCTCGACAGCCCCATCGGCTGGATGGGGCGCGATCACCGCAAGAGCATCGTCGTCGACGGGCGCGTCGGCTTCGTCACCGGGCTCTGCGTCGCGGAGCGCTGGGCGGGCGACCCGGCCCGCGGCGCGGAGCCGTGGCGCGACACCGGCGTGGAGGTGCGAGGGCCGGCCGTGGCGGATCTCGCCCGCGCGTTCGCGCAGGTCTGGGACGAGGCGGGAGCGCCGCTCCCGGACGAGGAGCTCCCGGACCCCGCTCACGTGGCCGCGGCGGGCGAGGTGGCGTTGCGCGTCGTCGCGAGCGAGCCCGCGACGGCCGGGCTGTACCGGCTCGACCAGCTCGTCGCGGCGATGGCGCGCCGCTCCCTCTGGATCACCGACGCGTACTTCGTGGGCACGGCGGCCTACGTGCAGGGGCTCCGCGCCGCCGCGCACGACGGCGTGGACGTGCGGCTCCTCGTGCCGGGCGACTCGGATCTCGGCCTCGTGAAGCGCCTCTCGGTCGCGGGCTACCGGCCGCTGCTCGAGGCGGGGGTGCGGATCTTCGAGTGGAACGGGGCGATGCTCCACGCGAAGACCGCCGTCGCGGACGGGCGCTGGGCGCGCGTGGGATCGTCGAACCTGAACCTCTCCTCCTGGCTCGCGAACTGGGAGCTCGACGTCGCGATCGAGGACGAGGGCTTCGCGCAGCGGATGGAGGACGCGTACGAGGAGGACCTCGGGCGCGCGACGGAGATCGTGCTCGACGCGCGCCGCCGCGTGCAGCCGGTCCGTCCCGTACCGCGCCTGCGCCGGCCGCGACCGCCGGGACGGCGGCGCCGCCGCGAGGGCTCGGCGGTCGCCGCGGCCGGCGCGCTCCGCATCGGCAACGCGGTGGGCGCCGCGCTCGGCGGCTATCGCGTGCTCGGCCCCACCGAGGCGCGCGTCCTCGCCGTCGCCGCGGGCGTGGTCCTCGCGCTCGGCGCGGTCGCCGTACTCTGGCCGCGCGTCATCGCGACGCCGCTCGCGGCCCTGGGCCTGTGGCTCGGGATCTCGCTCGCCGCGCGGGCGTGGCGGCTGCGGCGGCACGGGGCGGGCACTCCCACCCCCGTGGAGCGCTCCGCCGAGGAGGCCGCCGTGGCCCGGCGCGCGCTCGCCGGGGAGGCCGACCCGGACCGCGCCCGCGAGGACGCGGGTCGCGACGCGCGCGCCTGAGCAGCTCAGCCGGTCGCGATGGCGTCGTAGCCCCGCCCGCTCAGCTGGAGCAGGCAGAGCCCGTGCCCGAACGGATCGGCGAGGAGCGCGAGCCGGCCCCACGCGTGCGCCTGCACGTCGCCCTCCTGGGTCGCGCCCGCGGCGAGCGCGCGGCGGAGCGCGGCGTCGAGGTCGGGCACGACCACGTCGAGGTGGACGGGGGTCCAGTGCCGCGCGAAGTCCCGCACCTGCGCGGACGCCGCGCTCGCCCGGCTCCCGGGCGCCTTCGCGAGGAGGTCGATCGGGCACGGGCCGCCCAGCATCTCGACGCCCCCCGCCCCGAAGCGGCGACCGGGAAAGAGCGAGAGCGCCTCCGAGTAGAACCGGACGGCGCGCTCGAGGTCGGGGACGTCGACGCAGATGCGGAGCTCGGTCATCCGGGACGTGTAGCGCGAGCGCCGGGCGCGCGCCCGCTCAGCGCGCCGCCCGCGGGTGTCCGGCGCGCCCGAGGATCGCGTCCATCTCGTCCATCACGCGGTTCATCTCGTCCATGGCGGCGGCGAACGGCGCGGAGGTGGTCATGTCGACGCCCGCGTCCTTCAGGAGGTCGATCGCGTAGCGCGACCCGCCCGCGGAGAGCATCGCGAGGTAGCGGTCGCGGGCCGCGGTCCCGCCCGTCGCCGCCTCCTCGCGGATGGCCTTCGCGAGCGAGGTGGAGGCGACGAGGCTCGTCGCGTACTGGAACACGTAGAAGTCGTAGTTGAAGAAGTGGGGGACCGAGGCCCACTCGACGCCGTAGCGCGCGTCGACGCGGCAGAGGCCCTGGGCGTGCCCGTAGTACTTGCGGACCAGCTCGAGGTAGAGCGCCGAGAGCGCCTCCCCCGAGAGCGCCTCGCCCTTCTCGGCGCGCTCGTGCACGGCGAGCTCGAACTCCGCGAACATCGTCTGGCGGAAGAGGGTGGTGCGGAGCGTCTCGAGGTGCCGGCCGAGGAGGAAGAGCCGCGTCGCGTCGTCCTTCGTCCGGTCGAGGACCCGGTGCAGGAGCAGGTTCTCGTTGAGCGTCGAGGCGACCTCGGCGACGAAGGTCGGGTAGTCGTACTTGGGGAACGGCTGGGCCCTGGCGGCGAGGGCCGAGTGCATGGTGTGGCCGGACTCGTGCGCGAGCGTGGAGACGTCCTCCCACTGCCCGTTGAAGTTGAGGAGCTGGTACGGGTGGACCGCGTACACGCCCATCGAGTACGCGCCCGAGCGCTTCCCGGGGCGGGGGAGGAAGTCGGTCCAGCGGCCGTCGAGCGCGCTGCGCAGCGCCTCGACGTAGGGCGCGCCGAGCGGCGCCACCGCCTCGAGCGTGAGGGCGACGCCCTCGGCAGGCGTGTAGCGCCGCTCGACGTCCTTCACGAGCGGCGCGTAGAGGTCCTCGTAGCGCAGCTCCGAGAGGCCCAGCATGCGCTTGCGGAGCGCGAGGTAGCGGTGGAGCGTGGGGAGGCTCCGGTTCACGTCGGCGACGAGCTGGTGGTAGACCGCGGGCGGGATGTTGGCGGCGAAGAGCGCCGACTCGAGCGACGACCGGAAGCCGCGCACGTCCTTCTCGAAGCGGTGCGCCTTCACCTGCGCGTCCATCGCCGCGCCCAGGGTCCGCTCGTAGGTCTTCACCGCGTCGAAGAAGGCCCGGAACACCTTCTCGCGGTCCGCCGCCGACGGCGCCGTGCGCGCCCGCTGGTAGCCCGCGGGATCGAGGCGGACCGCCTCGCCCGTGGAGAGCCTCACCGTGGGCCAGGGGATGTCGGCGTTCGTCAGGACGCCGTGCACCGCGGGCGCCGCGCCCTCGAGCTCACCCGCCTGCGCGACGATCCGCTCCTCCCGCGGCGAGAGGGTGTGGTCCTTCCAGCGGAGGAGGTCCGAGAGGAAGAAGTCGAACTGGGCGAGGCGCGGGTCCTCCTTCAGGAACGCCTTCACCTTCGCCGCGTCGACGGCGAGGAGCTCCGGGCGCACGAACGAGGCGGCCGCCTCCAGCTCGACGCCGAGCCGCTCCGCCTCCTGCCTCAGCTCCCGCGGGCGCGCCGCCTTGACGTCGCCGTCGCTCCTCAGCATCGCGTAGGCGAAGAGCCGCTCGTACCGCTCGCGGAGCTGCGCGAGGTCCGCGAGGCCGTCCGCGAGCGCCTTCGCGGAGGCGCCCAGGCGCCCCTCGTGCCGCCCCCGGAACCCCGCGACGTCCTTCCCGAGCGCGGCCTTCGCCTCGGACCAGGCGGCGTCGGAGGGGTAGAGCGCGGTGAGGTCCCAGCGGAGCGCCTCGGGGTCGCGCGTCTCGGCGGAGCGCGGCGACCGAGGGCCGGGAGGCGCGGTCTTCCGGGTGGCCGCGGCGGACGTCGGCGCGGCGGCGAGGAGGAAGAGCAGGGCGATGATGGGGCGCATGAGTCTCCCATTGCAGGGGGCAGGGCGGCTGCGCAACGGAGGGCGCGAGGGGCGCGATGTGACGACAGGTCGCGTCAGCGAAGAAAGGAGCTTCGTCTCAGGAGCGCGATTCTACGCCCCCACCCGCTGCACTTCTCGGGCGCCCGTACGGGCGCAGCGGCCGTCACGGACGTCCGTCCGGACGGAGGCGGATCACGAAGGCGTCGAGGCTCCCGGCATTCGGCGCGGCCACGTCACCGCTCGTGCTGCCCGCCACGTACGCGTCGCCCGCACCGTCGATCGCGATTGCCGATACGACGCTCCCGAAAGGACCGTGGCTGCGCGTCCACAGCTCCGAGCCTCCCGCCGAGAGGCGCACGATCATGATCGTCCCGGACGGCCCGGACGCGCCGACCCAGAAGCCCGCCGCCGGGTCGGCGGCCACCGCCGAGACGAGGGTGATGCCTTGCGCGGGTGCGGGCGTCCAGGTCCACCTCGGCGCGCCGGCCGGATCGAACGCGGCCACCCACGGCCGCGTGGTGCCGGTCGATCCCACGCCGTGCCCCGCGACGGCCGCGACGCCGTCCGCGCCCACCCCCACGCCCGTCGGCACGTCGAGGTCGCTCGTCGCCAGGGTGCGCATCCACTCGACGCCTCCGCTCGCGTCGAGCTTGGCGAGGAACACGTCCGACGTGGTGGGCACCGCGGGGTCCGTGGCCTGTCCGGCGACGTACGTGTTCCCCGCCGCGTCCACCGTGAGCGCCACCGGACGGTCCTCGAGCGGCGTCGCGAGGGCCACCTCCCAGACCACCTCACCGCCGGCCCCGTATTTCGTGACGAGCGCGTCGCCCTGCCAGTCGAGCGAGGCGGCGATGACGATGCCGCCGGGCCCCCCCGTGACGAGGGAGTAGACGACGCCAGGCGACCGCTCCCAGACGACCGTGCCGTCGCGCGCGACCTTGCGCACGAAGGCGCCCGACGTGCCGTCCAGGTCCCACCCCGCGTACGTCACGCTGCCCGCTCCGCCGGCGGCCGCTGCGACGATGTTCGTGCCCGGCGCCGACCACGGTCGAACGGGGAGGACCGAGCCGTCGCGCGTGACGGTCGCGACGAAGCTCTCGAAGAGACCGGGCCACGGCGCGAGGAGAAGGTCGAAGCTGTGGCCGATGAGGTGCAACTCCCCTTCGCGATCGAGCGCGATCCCGTGGGCCGTGTCCTGCCCCTCCCACCCGAGCTGCCGCGCGCCGCTCCATGACGGCAGCGCCGGAGCGTCAGGGCCGCAGCGAAACCGGGCCCGGCACTCCGTCTGGCCACGATCGAACCTCACCAGCACGCGCGCGCCGGCGCTCGTCTCGGTGCGGCACGTCGCGTCGCCGCCCGGCTCGCCCCCCAGCGCGACGCACGCCGCCCGCGAAGCGACCGGCACCACGACGAGCTCCTCCGCGCTGCGTCCGACCGGCAGGGTGAGTCCGGCCAGGAGCCGCGAGCCGAACGTCCAGGAGGATGGGCCCGCCCGCACGGCGGGGTCGCCGTCGAGCCCGGTCACCACCGAGGGCGCGTCGGCGACGTTCGTCACCGCGACGCGGAACACGAGGAGCGCTGGATAGGCGTCGACGTCGAGGACGGTCGCCGCGGGCGCGATCATGAGGGGCCGGCCATCCATGCCGATCGCCGGCTTCCCGTGCAACGGTGCGGCGAGGCCCACGCCGAGCTCGCACGTGAGGTCGTGCGCCGCGGCGGACCCGGCGAGCAAGAGCGACGCGATCGCCAACGTCCACCCTCGAGCCATCTCCGCCTCCCTCAGAAGTGCAGCGACGCCTGCGGGACGAGCAGGAGCGCCCCGGTAGAGGGGTCGCGCTGGAGCGACCGCGCGAGATCGAGCTGGATGACGAGGCGGCACCGTCCGGCGTCGACCTCGTCCGCGTCGAACGTGAAGGAGAGCGGGGCGGCGCACACGTCCAGCTCGCCGGACAGGGCCCCGCCGGCCACGCGCGCCGACTCGATCGCGAGGGTGGCCGTGACCGGGCCCGACGCCGGGAGCGGCACGTCCCCGACCCGGAAGCCGTCGCCTGCTGCGAGATCGAACGCGGCGGCGGGCGCCCCCGCCGCGCGGACGCCCACGCGGAACGACGCCACGAGCCCCGTGTGCGCCGCGGCGATCCACAGCGAGGCCGCGCCGCCGCAGCGCGCGGCCACCGCCGGCGGCTCGAGCGGGGGGATGCCGCCGCCCGACGGAGCGCCGCCCCCACCCGGAGCGCCATCCCCAGCGGGGGATCCTGGCGCGGGCGCCGCGCCCCGATCCTGCCCCGTCCCACACGCCGCCAGCAGCGCGGCGATCGCCGCACCCCACGCCCTCGACCTCATCGCAGCCCCCACCCGCGACGCGCCGGTGCATCGCCCCTGGGTGAAGGTCGCCATCCGGGAACCCGGGCGCCAACGTCACGCGCGGGGGGCACTCCATCACGCAGGCGACCGGGCTCGTCGTCCCTAGGGACCTGGAGGCCTTCGGGCCCTACGCCCCCACCCGCTGCACGCCCCTCGCCGCGCTCTGCCCCGGCGCGCGACGTGCGCGCTGGCGGTGCGCCTCGAGCACCTTCCCGAGGTACTGCCCGGTGTAGCTCTCCTTCACCCCGGCGACCTCCTCGGGCGTGCCCTCGGCGATGACGAGGCCGCCGTCGGCGCCGCCCTCGGGGCCGATGTCGATGATCCAGTCGGCGCACTTGATGACGTCGAGGTTGTGCTCGATGACGACCACCGTGTTGCCGGCGTCGACCAGCCGGTCCAGCACGGCGAGGAGCTTCTTCACGTCCTCGAAGTGGAGTCCGGTGGTGGGCTCGTCGAGGATGTAGAGCGTCTTGCCCGTGCCGACGCGGGCGAGCTCGCGCGAGAGCTTGATCCGCTGCGCCTCGCCGCCGGAGAGGGTGGGGGAGGGCTGGCCGAGCTTGAGGTAGCCGAGGCCGACGTCCTCGAGCGTGGTGAGGATGCGCGCGATCTCGCGGTGGTGCTCGAAGAGCGACTTCGCCTCGGTGATGGAGAGATCGAGCACCTCGGCGATGTTCTTGCCCTTGAAGGTGACCCGGAGGGTCGCCTCGTTGAAGCGCTTGCCGCCGCACACCTCGCACGGCACGAGCACGTCGGCGAGGAAGTGCATCTCGACGAGCTTCATGCCGTCGCCCTGGCACGCCTCGCAGCGTCCGCCCTTCACGTTGAAGCTGAAGCGGCCGGGCTGGTACCCGAACGCGCGCGCCTCGGGCGTCTGCGCGAACACCTCGCGGATGGCGTCGAACACCTTCGTGTAGGTCGCCGGGTTCGAGCGCGGGGTGCGGCCGATCGGCTGCTGGTTGATGTCGATGACCTTGTCGATGTGCTCCCAGCCGGTCAGCGCCTGGTGCTTCCCCGGGACCTCGCGCGTGCCGTACAGGTGGCGCATCAGCGCGGGGCGGAGGATCGCGTTCACGAGCGTGGACTTGCCCGCGCCGGAGACGCCCGTGACCGCGGTGAAGCGGCCGAGCGGGAACGAGGCGGTGAGGTCCTTCAGGTTGTTCTCGGTGGCCCCGGAGATGGTGATCGCGCCCTTGTCCTCGCTGCGGCGCCGCTCGGGGACGTAGATCTCCTTGCGCCCGGAGAGGTACGCGCCGGTGAGCGAGTCGGGATCGCGCTTCACCTCCGCCGGCGTCCCCGCGCTCACGATCTCGCCGCCGTGCGCGCCGGCGCCCGGGCCGAAGTCCACGAGCCAGTCCGCCTCCTCCATCGTCTCCTCGTCGTGCTCGACGACGATGACCGAGTTGCCGACGTCGCGGAGCCGCTTGAGGGTCGCGAGGAGCTTGCCGTTGTCGCGCTGGTGCAGCCCGATCGACGGCTCGTCGAGGATGTAGATGACGCCGGTGAGCTCGGAGCCCATCTGCGAGGCCAGGCGGATGCGCTGGCTCTCGCCGCCCGAGAGCGACGGGCCGGGGCGGTCGAGCGTGAGGTAGCTGAGGCCCACGTCCAGCAGGAACTTGAGCCGGTTCTTGATCTCCTTCAGGAGCTCGTCGGCGATCTTCGCCTCGCTCCCCTTGAGATCGAGCGAGCCGAGCCACGCGTGCGCGTCCTGGATCGTGAGCCGGGAGAGATCGACGATGCCCTTGCCGCGGATGCGCACCGCGCGGCTCTCGGGCTTGAGCCGCTCGCCGCCGCAGGTGTGGCAGGGCTTGTCCGAGAAGTAGCGCATGTAGTGGCGGCGCATCGCCTCGGAGCCCGTCGCCTTGAGCCGGCGGTAGAGCTGGTTCACGACGCCCTCGAACTCGATGCGCCAGGAGCGCCCGCCATTCGACGCACCCTCGGTGCCGTAGAGGATGACGTCGCGGTGGAGCTTCGGCAGCTTCGCCCAGGGCAGGTCGAGGTCGATCTTGAGCGAGCGCGCGAGGTGCTCGACGAACTCGAAGGTCCAGCCTTCGCCGCGCTCCATGCCGCTCGCCCAGGGCTCGACCGCGCCCTGGCGGATCGTGAGCGAGGGGTCCGGGATGATGAGGTCCGCGTCCATCTCGGCCCGCGTCCCGAGCCCCTGGCAGTCGGGGCACGAGCCGAGCGGCGAGTTGAACGAGAAGTTCTGCGGCGCGAGCTCGCCGAAGCTGAGCCCGCAGGCGTGGCAGGCGTTGAGCTCGGAGAAGAAGCGATCGTGCTTCTTGTACTCCTCGGGATCCCCCGCCCCGACCCGCTGCTCCTTGTCCGCGTCGGCGACGACGAGGGTGCCCTTCCCCTCGCGGAGCGCGGTCTCGATCGAGTCGGTGAGGCGGGAGCGGATCCCCTCCTTCACCACCAGGCGATCCACCACGAGCTCGATGTCGTGCTTCAGCTTCTTGTCGAGGACGAGCCGGTCGGTGAGCTGGTGGATCATCCCGTCGACGCGCACGCGCGCGAAGCCGCGCTTGGCGAGGTCGGCGAGGAGGTCCCTGTACTCGCCCTTGCGGTTCTGGACGAGCGGGGCGAGCACGAGGATGCGGGCGCCCTCCGGGTACTGGACGATCGCCTCGACGATCTGCTGGGCCGTCTGCTTGCCGACGGGCCGGCCGCACGAGGGGCAGTGCTGGAGGCCGATCGAGGCGTACAGCACGCGCAGGTAGTCGTGGACCTCGGTGATGGTCCCGACCGTGGAGCGCGGGTTGTTCGAGGCCGCCTTCTGCTCGATGGAGATCGTGGGCGAGAGCCCGCGGATGGTGTCGTACTTGGGCTTCTCCATCTGCCCGAGGAACTGGCGCGCGTACGACGAGAGGGACTCGACGTAGCGGCGCTGCCCCTCGGCGTAGAGGGTGTCGAACGCGAGCGAGGACTTCCCGGACCCCGAGACGCCGGTGAACACCACCAGCTTCTTCTTCGGGATCTCGAGAGCGACCGACTTGAGGTTGTGCTCGCGCGCGCCCTTGACTGAGATGAATTCGGGCTCGCTCATGTGGCGCGTTGTCTAACGGAACGTGGCTCTTTTGGCCAGCCGCGTTGTCCCCCGGCGAGGCGTCGTGGACCCGACCCGGCGACGCGGCCGGAGCGGCGGACGGGCGCCGCCTTCCCCCGCCGGGACGATGGTGATAGACGCGGATTCCCGTGAGTTCCGCTCCCCCGCAGCCCTCGCGCTCGCCCGGCGCCGCGCCCCTCGCGCCCGCCACGGCCGGGCCTGCGACCGGGCCCACGGCCGGTGCGCTCTACCCCGTGCGTCCGGGGGAGCGGGCGATGGCCCGCGCGCGGCTGCTCCTCTTCGGCGCGGGGGTCTTCTTCGGGCTGTCCGCCGTGCTCGCGCGCGTCGCGACGCAGGCGGGGATGAACGGCGGGCAGGTCACCTTCGCCCGCTTCGTCCTCGGGATGGCGTTCGTCGGCGGGATCTTCGTCGCGCGTCCGGGCACGTTCCGCCCGCGCCGCAAGGCGCTGCTCGTCTCGCGCGGCTTCTTCGGCGGCATCGCCGCGCTCCTCTACTTCCTCTCCATCGAGCGGATCCCCGCGGGCGAGGCGACCCTCCTCAACAACACCTTCCCGATCTGGGCGGTGCTCCTCTCGCTCTTCGTCCTGAACGAGCGCCCGACCATCCACCTCGGCGTCGGCCTCGCGCTCGCGAGCGCGGGCGTGTTCCTCGTCCTCGGCGGCGGCGGGGTGAGCCTCGGGCTCGGGGTGGGCGAGATCCTGGGCATCGTCTCCGCGGTGTGCGGCGGCGCGGCGGTGACCTCCATCCGCGCGCTCCGGACGACGGACAACGCACCGACCATCTTCTTCGCGTTCGCCGTCGGAGGCGCCGCGGCCTCGCTGCCGTACGCGTTCGCGCCGTGGCCGAGCGCGCCGCTCGCCTGGCTCGCCCTGGCGGGCGTGGGCGTCGTGGCGTTCCTCGCGCAGCTCTTCATGACCGAGGCGTACGGCGCGCTGTCCGTGCCGGAGGCGGCGCTCTGGCAGCAGCTCACGCCCATCGCGAGCTACCTCTGGGCGCTCACCATCGGCGAGCGGATCGGCGGCTGGACGCTCGTGGGCGTGCTGCTCGGGGTGGCCGGGATCGTCTACGGGTCCGTGCTCGGCCACCGGCCTCGCGAGGCGCGCTCGCCGGAGGCGGCGCTCGCCGCCGGGCTCCCCGCGGAGGAGCCATGAGCGAGGGGGGCGGGCGGCGGCCGGGGGCCCCGGCCTCGCCCTCCCGCGGCGCCGGCACGAAGTTCCGCGCGCGCCTGCTCCTCCTCGGCTCCGCCGCCTCGTTCGGGCTCATGGCCGTCCTCGCGCGGCTGCTCTCCACGCGCGGGGAGACGTTCAGCGCAGGGCAGCTCACCGTCGTGCGGTTCGTGGTCGGCGCGGCGGTGTCGCTCGTGGCGTTCCGCGTCCGGCCCGGGCTCTACCGGCCGCACAACCGGCGGCTCCTGTGGACGCGCGGCGTGTCGGGCGGCATCGTCGTCGTCCTCTACTTCCTCGCCCTCCAGCGCATCCCCGCGGGCGAGGCGGGGATGCTCTACAACCTCTTCCCGGTCATCGCGACGGTGCTCTCGATCCGCACGTTCGGGGAGCGGCCGACGATCCACCTCCTCCTCGCGCTCCTCCTCGCCACCTTCGGGGTCGCCCTCGTGCTCGGGAACGGCTCCCTCCGGCTCGGGCTCGGCGCGGGCGAGGCGCTCGCCGTCGGGGCGGCGGTGTTCGCCGCGCTCTCCGCGGTGGTCATCCGCGCCATGCGCGCGACCGACAACGCCGCGACGATCTTCTTCTACTTCTCCCTGGGCGGGCTCCCCGTCGCGCTCCCCTTCGCGCTCGGGCCGTGGCCCACCGCGCCGGGGCCGTGGGCCATCGCCGCCGTGATGGGGCTCGCCGCGTACTCCGCGCAGGTGCTCATGACGGAGGCCTACGGCGCGCTCAGCGTCGGGGAGGCGGCCGTCTGGCTCCAGCTCACGCCGCTCGCGCAGTACCTGCTCGCGGCGGTGCTGCTCGGGGAGCGGGTGTCCGCGGCGGGCGGCCTCGGCATGCTCGTCGGCGTCGCCGGCGTGGCGTATGGCACGGTGCTCGGACACCGGCCGCGCAGCGCGGTGTCGCCGCCGCGTCCGGGCGTTCCGCGCTGAGCGCCCGCCATCGCCGGGCCAGTTCAGGGCCCTCCCGGCGACGCGGCGCGGCATGGGCAGCCCGAAGCGCGCCGCCCCGCCCGGGTCCGGCGGTCGGAGGGTGAACCCGGGTACAACGGGGGACCACCCGCCACGACACGGAGAGTCACGATGAAGAAGCTCGCCGCCGCCGCCCTCGCGCTCGCCGTCGCGCTCCCCGCCCACGCGAAGAAGGTCGCCGGCGTGGACTTCCCCGAGACCATCGAGGTCGCGGGCAAGGCGCTCAAGCTGAACGGCGCCGGGCTGCGCAAGAAGTTCATCATCAAGGTCTACGCGGGGGGCCTCTACCTCACCGAGCCCTCGCGCGACGCGGACGCCGTCATCGCCGCCGACGCTCCGAAGCGCGTCCGCATGGTGTTCCTGCGCGACGTGACGAAGAGCCAGATCATGGACGCGTACCGCGACGGCTTCCGCGCCAACTCGGGCGGCCCGAACCTCGACGCGCTCCTCCAGCAGCTGAAGACGATCGAGCCGGCGATCCCGAACATGCGCGAGGGCGGGGAGATGTTCGTGACCTACGTCCCCGGCCAGGGGACGATCGTCGGGGCGGCGGGCGGGAAGCCCGTGACCGTTCCGGGCAAGGACTTCGCCGACGCGATGTTCCGCAACTGGCTCGGGCGCGAGCCCGCCGACGGAGATCTGAAGAAGAGCATGCTGGGCCGGTAGCGGCTGCTGGGCGCGGCCCTCCTGCGCCCTGGCGGGGCCGCGCGGGCTCCGGTATGCGAAGGCGCATGCCCGGGCTCGATCCGTTCACCGAGGACCACCAGGCGTTCCGGCGCACCGTCCGCGAGTTCTGCGAGCGCGAGCTCGCGCCGCACGCGCGCGCCTGGGACGCGGCCGCCGAGTTCCCGCGCGCCCTCTTCCGCACCTTCGGGGAGCTGGGCTTCTTCGGGATCCGCCACCCGCCGGAGTGGGGCGGGTCCGGGCTCGACTGGTGGTACGTCGTCGCGTACGCCGAGGAGCTCGTCCGCTGCCGCAACGCGGGGCTCGCCATGGCCATGCTGGTCCACGGCGAGATGGCCATCCCCGTGATCGCCGATCTCGGCACGGACGAGCAGAAGCGCGAGTTCCTCGCGCCCGCGATCCGCGGCGAGCGCATCGCGGCGCTCGCGATCTCCGAGCCGGACGCGGGCTCCGACGTGGCGGCCCTCCGGACGACCGCGCGGCGCGACGGCGACGACCTCGTCGTGAACGGCGCCAAGACGTGGATCACGAACGGCGCGCGGGCGGACTTCCTCACGCTGGCGGTCCGCACCGGCGGGCCGGGCCACGAGGGCCTGTCGCTCCTCCTCTTCCCGACCGACACGCCCGGGTTCCAGGTCTCGCGCACGCTCGAGAAGGTGGGGAACCCGTCCTCCGACACGGCGCTCCTCTTCTTCGAGGACTGCCGGGTCCCGGCGCGCTGGCTGCTCGGCGAGGAGAACCAGGGCTTCTACCACGTGATGGCGAACTTCCAGGGCGAGCGGCTCGTCGCCGCGGTGCAGGCGGTGGCCGGGATGCAGCTCATGGTGGAGGACGCGCTGCGCTACGCCGGCGAGCGCAGCGCCTTCGGCCGCCCGCTCGCGCGCATGCAGGTGTGGCGGCACAAGCTCGCCGAGCACCTCACGGCCATCGAGGCGGCGCGCTGGCTCACCTACCGCGCCTGCGATCTCCTCCAGCGCGGCGAGCCGGCGGTGAAGGAGATCTCCATGGCGAAGCTCTTCGCCTGCGACCTCGCCCAGCGCGTCGCCTACGACTGCATGCAGCTCCACGGCGGCATGGGGTACGTGCTCGAGACCGACGTCGCGCGCGCCTGGCGCGACGTCCGCGTGATGACCATCGCCGGCGGCACCTCCGAGATCATGAAGGAGATCATCTCCCGCGCCGCCGGGATGTAGCGCGGCGAGGAGGCAACGCCATGCCCGACGCCCTCGTGGTCCTCGTCACCGCGCCGTCCGCCGAGAAGGCCGCGGAGCTCGCGCGCGCCCTCGTCGAGGAGCGGCTCGCCGCCTGCGGCAACGTCGTCCCGGCCATCCGCTCGATCTACCGCTGGGAGGGGAAGGTGCAGGACGAGGCCGAGGCGCTCCTCGTGCTCAAGACCACGCGCGGACGCTTCGAGGCGCTGCGGGAGCGCGTGCTCGCCCTGCACCCCTACGACGTGCCGGAGGTGCTCGCCCTGCCCGTGGAGGCGGGGAGCGCGCCGTACCTCGCCTGGCTCGCCGGGGCGACGCGCGAGACGGGTGAGACGTGAGCGAGGTCGCCGGGGGACGCCACGCGCCTCACTTCTTCCGGAAGAGCGCCTCGAGCGCGTCCCGCGGATTCTCCTCCGCCGGCGCCGGGGCCTCTCCGAACAGCGCCCCGAGCTGATCGCGCGCGGCCCGCGAGCTCTTGCGGCGGCGCGAGGCGCCGTCGCCGAGCTGGAACAGGTCGCAGGCGTTCGAGGCGATCTTGTCGATGATGTGCTCGGCGTGGGGCTCGCGGCACTCGTGCGCGGAGCCCTCGTCGTAGTGGCGGCAGTCGATGCAGCAGTGGAGGTCGGCGTCGCACTCGGGGCAGGTGGTCCGACGTCCCACCGGGCCGTCGATCCGGAGCGTCGCCCCGCACGCGTGGCAGCTCGTCGGCATGCGGTTATCATAAGCCCCCGGGGGGGACGGGCGCATCGATGCAGAAGCCCATCCCGTATGGCCGCTACGTCCTGCTCGATCGCATCGCGATCGGCGGCATGGCCGAGGTGTACGTGGCGCTCCGGCGCGACGACGCCTCCGCGCGGCTGTACGCCCTGAAGCGCATCCTCCCGACGCTCGCGGAGGACGGCGAGTTCATCCAGATGTTCCTCGACGAGGCGCGGCTCGTCGTCCAGCTGGACCACCCCGGCGTCGTGCCCATCCACGAGCTCGGGAAGCACGGCGAGGGGTACTACATCGCGATGGAGTACGTGCCCGGGCGCGACCTTCGCGCGCTCGTGCAGCGCACCCGGGCGCGAGGCGGGCTGCCCGTGCCCCTCGCGGCCTACCTCGGCTGGCGCGTGGCGGACGCCCTCGATCACGCCCACCGCAAGCGCGACGCGCGCGGCACGCCGCTCCAGATCGTCCACCGGGACGTGTCGCCCGCGAACGTGCTGCTCGGCTTCGACGGCTCGGTGCGGGTCATCGACTTCGGCATCGCCCAGGCGGCGCTCCGGACGCGCCGCGACGCCGCCCTCCGCGGCAAGTTCGGCTACATGAGCCCGGAGATGGCCTCGGGCGGGCCGGTCGACCGGCGCTCCGACGTCTTCGCCCTCGGGGTCGTCCTGCACGAGCTCCTCACCGGCGCGCGGCTCTTCACCGGCCCCTCGGAGCTCGCGGTCCTCGAGAAGGTCCGCCGCGCGGAGGTGCCGGCGCCCTCGCGGGTGAACCCGGCCGTGCCGCGGGGGCTCGACGCCGTCGTGCTCCGGGCCCTGGCGCGCGATCCGGCGGAGCGCTTCGGCTGGGCGAGCGAGCTCCGCGACGCGCTCGTGCCCTGGACGCACGCGGGCTCGCCCGCCGGCGATCCCCCCGCGCTGGCGCGCTTCATGGCGCTCGCCTTCCCCGACGAGCTCCGGCGTGAGCTCGACCGCGTCGAGGAGCTCCGCCGGACCGATCGCGCGCCCGCCGAGGAGGTCTCCCCGCCCGAGAAGACCCAGGTCATCGCGCTCAGGCTCGACGAGCTCCCCGCGTCCCCGGTGGTGGACGAGCCTGGCGCCCGGCCCGCGCGGCGGGGCAGGCGCGTCTCGCGCGCGGCCGCGGCGATCGGCGCCGCCGCGGGCCTCGCCTTCGCCGCCTCGCTCGTGCTCGCCGCGACCTCGCCCTCGCCGGCCC
>NZ_JALCYX010000037.1:0-42137 GCF_022690695.1 Anaeromyxobacter sp. SG17 | reverse complement strand
CATGGCCGGCTTCAACGAAGGCGCGGCGCCGATCGAACTCGTCGAGGTGCAGGAGGAAGTCGACCTGGACGTTTCGTTCCTCTCCGGCGAGCTCGCGCAGGCGCAGGGCGAGAACGTTCGACTCGAGAGAAGCGGGGGTGAGCGCAGACATAGGGTGCACCTCCAGTACACCCTTCGTAGCACGCGATTTTCAGGGCTCCGGAGACGCTCCAGGCTCGTGTCTGCGCGGCTTTCTCCACGGCGCCCTCGTCGAGGCACTCCGGCGGTCGGCGCGCCTGCCACGCGCGAGGCGCGTGCGCGAGAGCGGTCTTCCGCGCCGGCTCCTATTCCGGACCACGATCGAGGCGAGAAGGCGTCAATGGGAAATGTCTCACCCACCGCATCTGGGACGTCTTGCCTCGTCGCGAGAAGAGCCGCGGCACCGGCCGGCACTACCGCTGGCGATAGTTGTCACCCCAGGTGAATACGGTCGACCTCGAGCCGCGGAAACGCCTTCGAGAAGTCCGCGCGCACCCCGCGCGAAGTCACGCCGTCGCTGCGCCCGGTTCGACACGACGAGACGCTCGCCTGCTCCGCCGCCTTCCCGCGTTCATCGGGGGTCGAGCACGAGCGCGTGCGCCGACCCCGTCGATGCCCCGAATCCGCCATGCGCACGGGAACCGTGGTCGAAACACCCGCCGCTCGTCCGGCGAGTACCCGCACTTGTGACGAATGATTGAGACGGAAGCAGTACGCCTCGGCGCGCGTCGCTGCGGTTGCCCGCCTCGGCTCCGGTCTCCGTCGCCTCGCGGCGCTCAGCGGCCGAGCGCGTCGAGAAGCTTCCCCCAGATGCCCCCGAACGCGCCGTTCGACATGGCGACCACCGCGTCGCCCGTGCGGCTCGCCGCGGCGATCGCGGGGACCATCTCGTCGACGCTCGTGAAGGCGCGGGCCGGCTTGCCGGCGGCGGAGAGGTCGCGGACGAGGGCGTCCACGTCGAGCCGCTCGCTCTCCGGCACGCGGTCCGTCGGCGCGGGCCGGAGCAGGAACACCTCGGCGGCGTCCGCCCAGGTGTCCTTCGAGGCGTACTCGCGCTGGTGCAGGTTCCGGCGGCTCGTGTTGGAGCGCGGCTCGAACGCGGCGAGGAGGCGCGCGCCGGGGTAGGCGCCGCGGATCGCCGCGAGCGTCTTCTGCACGGCGCGCGGGTGGTGGGCGAAGTCGTCGATCACCGTGACGCCGCCCGCCTTGCCGCGCACCTCCTGGCGGCGCTTCACGCCGTGGAAGGCGCCGAGGCCGGCGGCGATCTCCGCGGGGGAGAGCCCGAGGGCGGTGGCGGCCGCGGCCACGCCGAGCGCGTTCTCGACGTTGTGGGCGCCGCCCACCGGGAGCAGCACCTCGGCGAGCGCGTCCCCCTTGCGCACGAGCGTGAACCGCGCCCCGTCGGGCGAGAGGGCGAGCCCGCGCGCCTCCCAGTCCGCCCCCGGGCGATCGACCGAGTAGGTCTCCACGCGGCACCGCGCGCCGCGCGCGATGCGGAGCACGCTCTCGTAGCTCGCGCAGGCGGCGAGGAACCCGTCCGCCGGGAGGATCTCGACGAAGCGCTCGAACGCGCTCTCGTAGTGCGCCTCGTCGCGGTAGATGTCGGCGTGGTCGAGCTCGCAGCTCGTGAAGATCGCGGTGCGCGGGCGGTAGTGGAGGAACTTGGGGCCCTTGTCGAAGTAGGCCGTGTCGTACTCGTCCCCCTCGACCGCGAAGTGCGGGCCCGCGCCGAGCCGGTAGTTCGAGTCGAAGTCTCGCGTCACCCCGCCCACGAGGAAGGAGGGGTCGCGCCCGGCGTGGTGCAGGAGGAAGCCCATCATCGCCGAGGTGGTGGTCTTCCCGTGCGTGCCCACCACCACCACGCCGTGCCGCGGGCCGATGAACGCCTCGCCGAGCGCCTGCGGGAACGAGACGTGGGGCAGCGCGCGCTCGCGCATCGCCGCGGCCTCGGGGTTCACGCTGCGGACGACGTTGCCGACCACGACGAGGTCCGGGCGCGCGCGATCGAGGTTGCGCGGGTCGTAGGGCGTCATCACCTCGATGCCCCAGCGCTCGAGCTGCGTGGACATGGGCGGGTAGACGTTCTCGTCCGAGCCCGTCACCGCGTACCCCGCCGCCTTGAGCATCCCCGCGAACGAGCCCATGCCGGTGCCCGCCACGCCGATGAGGTGGATGCGCTTCACCTGCGACCAGTCGATCACGCTGCGGCTCTCCTTGAACGACACCTCGACCTCGATCCCCACCCCGACCTCGACCTCGACCCGACCTCGACCCCGACGCCCTCTACCCGATCCCCAGCCCCTCCGCCACCGCGTCATGGAACCGGCGGCGCAGCTCGCGGATTCGCGGCTTGTCCGACTTTCCGGAGGGGTGGACGTGGTTCGTGAGCAGGGCGCAGACCACGCCCGCGTCGAGGTCGATCCAGAGCGAGCAGCCGGTGTAGCCGAGGTGCCCGATGGCGCCCCGGGGGCCGCGCCCGAGGCGGCTGCCGATCGCCGGCGCCGCCCCGCTCGGCGTGTCCCAGCCGAGGGCGCGCGCGCTGCCAGGGGTCGTGACGTCGCGACGGGCGAACTCCCGGGCGGCGTCGCAAGGGATGGGGCCGCGCCCGCCCGACAGCGCGTCGAGCCACGCCTGGCCGAGCGCGGCGACGTCGGCAGCGGTGGAGAAGACGCCCGCGTGGCCGGCCACTCCGCCCATCGCCCAGGCGTTGTCGTCGTTCACCGTGCCGCACAGGTCCTCGCGCCGCGGGGCGCTCCGACCCGTCGGGACGAAGACCCGGCCGACGGCGGGTGCGGGACGGGCGGCGTCGAGGAAGCCCGTCGATGCGAGGCCCAGCGGGCCGAACACGCGCCGCTCGGCGAGCCCGGCGAGCGGCGTCCCGGCGAGCGCCTCGATCGCGAGGCCCAGCGCGATGAAGCCGGGATCGCCGTACACGGCCCGCGCGCCGGGCGGCGCCTCCAGCGCCTCGGCGAGGACGAGCTCCCGCACGATCGCGCGGCCCCGGACCGCCGCCGCGGCGAGGAGCGGCGGCGGAGGCCGCTCGCGGGGGGGCAGGAAAGCCTGGCCCGCGACCGGATCTCGCGCGGCGTGCTCGAAGTAGGGCCGCCACTCCGGGAGCCCGCTCGCGTGCGAGAGCAGGTGGCGCGCGGTGACCGCTCCCTTGCCGGCCGCCTCGAAGCCAGGGAGCGTCTCCGCGACGGGCACGTCGAGCCGGAGCGCCCCCGCGCCCGCGAGCTGCGCCGCGAGCGTGGTCGTCGCCATCACCTTGGTGAGCGAGGCGACGTCGAAGAGATCGTCGGCCCGCAAGGCGCGAGGGCCCGGCCCGTCGAGCGCGCCGTGGCAGCTCGCGTGCACGAGCCGGCCCCCGGCGATCACCGCGGCCGACAGCGCTCCCCCGACACCCTCGCGATGGCCGGCCTCGAGCACGCCCACGACGGGCGCGAGCACCGCGGTCACGCGGCGCCCCCCCCGTCCGTCCAGCCGTCGAAGACGAGGCGCGGCGCGCCGCCCTCGCCAGGCGCCGGCGCGACGAGCGTGGCCCGCGCGCCGAGCGGGAGCGCGAAGTTCGCGTCCTCGTGCCCGGCGGGGAGCCCCTCGATGGCGGGGACGCCGAGCGCGAGGATCGCCTCCCGGACCACGTCGGCGCCGTGCGCGTTGGCGTCGTCGCAGCCGGTGAGCTGGCCCACGGCGATCCCGGCGACGCCGCGGAGCGCGCCGGCGAGGGCGAGGTGCGTGAGGTAGCGGTCGAGCCGGTAGGGCTTCTCGGCCACGTCCTCGAGGAAGAGGATCGCGCCCTCGAGGCGCGGCGCGTAGGGGGTGCCGGCGAGGTGCGAGAGGAGCGTGAGAGAGCCGCCGAGGAGCGGGCCGGAGGCGCGCCCGGGCCGCACGGTGGCGCGCCCCACGAGCCCCGCGCCCGGCGCGGGCGGCGCGCTCCCGGCGGGCGGCGCGCTCCGGCGGAGCAGCGCCTCGAGGTGCTGGAGCGCCTCCTCGGGCAGCCGCGGGAGCTGGGTCACGCCCGGCCCGTGCACGGTCGCGAGGCCTGCGCGGTTCAGGAGCGCGTGCAGCGCCGTGATGTCGGAGAAGCCCACGAGGAGCTTCGGGCGGGCGAGGAGCGGCGCCGGGTCGATCGCCGGGAGGATGCGCAGGGCCCCGTAGCCGCCGCGCGCGCAGACGATCGCGCGCGCCTCGGGATCGGCGACCGCCTCGCGCCACTCCTCCGCGCGGCGCGCGTCGTCGCCGGCGAGGTAGCGCCAGCGCGCCGCCACGTCGGCGCGCATGCGCGGCCGCAGCCCGAGCCGCGCGGAGAGCACGGTGAGCCCGCGCTCGAACGGATCCGGGTCGAACGAGCTCGACGGGGCGATGACGCGGACGACGTCTCCGGGACGCAGCGCGGGGGGGAGGATCACGGCGCTCCGAGGATAACCGCGTGCGGAGGTCCGGTCGAGACGGCGCGCCGCGCCGCGTCACGAGGTTGTGAGCGGCCTCCCAGGGGCGGCGCGACGATCGCCCCCCACTCGGGACCGGCTTTCGCTACCCTGCTCTGAGAATTCTTTTCGGCTACACCCATGGACACCCCCCGCTCTCCGGCGGTCCGCCGCGGGCCGGCGCCCGGGAGCAAAAGGAGTCGCGTCATGAAGAACCCGCAGGAGCTCGAGGGTGAGGTCTTCTCCCCTTCCGCCGAGGTCGTCGCCCAGGCCCGCGTGAAGGACTGGGAGGCGCTCGCGCGCCGCGCCGCCGACGATCTCGAGGGCTTCTGGGCCGCCGAGGCCGAGGAGCTCGAGTGGTACCGCAAGTGGGACAAGGTCCTCGATCAGTCCGAGCGGCCGTTCTTCAAGTGGTTCAAGGGCGCCCAGACGAACATCGTCCACAACTGCCTGGATCGACACCAGCGCACCTGGCGAAAGAACAAGCTCTCGCTCGTGTGGGTCGGCGAGAAGGGCGAGGTCCGCACCTACTCGTACTTCGCGCTGAACCGCGACGTCTCGAAGTTCGCGAACGTCCTCAAGGCCATGGGGGTGAAGAAGGGCGATCGCGTCACGATCTACATGCCGCGCATCCCCGAGATCGTCATCGCGATGCTGGCGGCCGCCAAGATCGGGGCGATCCACTCGGTGGTCTACGGCGGGTTCTCGGTCGACGCGCTGCAGGGGCGCATCGAGGACTCCGAGTCGAAGGTCGTCGTGACCGCCGACGGCGGGTTCATGAACGGCAAGGTCGTCGAGCTCAAGAAGACCGTCGACGACGCGGTCCGGCGCTGCCCCACCGTGGAGACGGTCATCGTCGTGCAGCGCACCGGGCACGAGGTGCGGATGGAGCCGGGGCGCGACTACTGGTACCACGAGCTCATGAAGCTCCCCCTCGCCACGGGCCACTGCCCGACCGAGGTGATGGAGTCGTCCGACCCGCTCTACGTGCTCTACACCTCCGGCACGACCGGCAAGCCCAAGGGGCTCATCCACGGGCACGGCGGCTACATGGTCGGGATCTACTCGACGCTCAAGTACGTCTTCGACGTGAAGGACGAGGACCGCTACTGGTGCGCCGCGGATCCGGGCTGGGTCACGGGCCACAGCTACATCGTGTACGGGCCGCTGCTCATGGGCGCGACGACGTTCATCTACGAGGGCGCGCCGACCTACCCGTACCCGAACCGCTGGTGGTCGCTCGTCGAGAAGTACGGGATCACGATCCTCTACACCGCGCCGACCGCCATCCGCGGCCTGATGCGCTTCGGTGAGTCCTGGCCGAACCGCCACGATCTCTCCACGCTGCGGATCCTGGGATCGGTCGGCGAGCCGATCAACCCCGAGGCGTGGAAGTGGTACCACCGCGTCATCGGGAAGGGCCGCTGCCCGATCATGGACACCTGGTGGCAGACCGAGACCGGGATGTTCCAGATCACCCCGGTCCCGTCGCTCCCGCTCAAGCCGGGCTCCGCCGCGAAGCCGTTCTTCGGGCAGGAGGCGTCCATCCTCGACGAGCAGGGCAAGGCCGTCGCCGACGGCGAGGAGGGCTTCCTCGTCCTCGAGAAGCCCTGGCCCGCGATGGCGATGACCATCTACCGGGACCCGGAGCGCTTCGTGCGCACGTACTGGGGCAAGTACCCCGGCAAGTACATGGCGGGCGACTCCGCCAAGCGCGATCGCGACGGGTACTTCTGGGTGATCGGCCGCACCGACGACGTCATCAAGGTGTCGGGCTACCGGCTCGGCACCGCGGAGATCGAGAGCGCGCTCGTCTCCCACCCGGCCGTCGCGGAGGCGGCCGTGATCGGGCTGCCCCACGAGGTGAAGGGACAGGCGATCCACGGCTACTGCCTGCTGCGCCAGGGCTTCAAGGCGAGCCCGGAGCTCGAGGACGAGGTGAAGAACCACGTCGCCCAGCACCTCGGCCCCATCGTGCGGCCCGAGAAGGTGATCTTCGTCGACGCGCTGCCGAAGACCCGCTCCGGCAAGATCATGCGCCGCGTGCTGAAGGCCCGCGCGCAGGGCCTCCCGGAAGGTGACGTGTCGACCCTGGAGGAGTGAGGAAGTTTCGGGCGGCGCCCGGCCGGACGATGGGGGATACTCGCGCGCCGATGCCGTTCCGCGCACCGCTCTGGAAGAGACCCCGCGCGCAGCTCATCGCGCTGACGGCGGTGGTCTGGGCGCTCGTCCTCGCGATCTTCCTGATCGCGTGGCCGGTGCTCCTGCCCTTCGTGCTCGCGGCGCTCGCGGCCTACGTGCTCGATCCGCTCATCTCGCGGCTCTCGCGCACGCGCGTCGCCGGGCGCCCCGTCCCGCGCTGGACCGCGGTGCTCGTGGTGTACGCCGCGCTCGGAGCGCTCGCCTACCTCGCGGGCGTCTCGATCCTGCCGCAGATCTACCGCGAGGCGGTCCGCGGCCTCGTCGAGCTGCGCGACTTCCTCGCGAGCATCACGCCCGAGAAGATCGAGGGCTGGGTGCGCAGCATGGACGCGTTCCTCGAGCGCTACGGGATCCCCGTCGACGTGCTGCCCTCCGAGGGGACGCGCCAGGGGGCGCGCTTCTCGGTGGACCTCGCGGCGGGGATCGCCGACGCGCTGCACCACGCCAGCGAGGGCATGCGCGGGCGCGTCGGCGACGTGGTCTCGTTCTCGCGCCTCGTCATCGCGGGCACCATCCAGACGCTGTTCTTCTGCATCCTGCTCTTCATGCTCACCGCGTTCATCTCGATGGACGCGCCGCGCATCGTGCGGTTCTTCGAGTCCCTCGTGCCGCGCAACCTGCGCGACGACTTCCGGCGGCTCCTGCGCGGCATCGACTCGGGCCTCTCCGGCGTGGTGCGCGGCCAGCTCACGATCATGGTCGTGAACGGCACGCTCACGCTCGTCGGCCTCCTGCTCATCCCCGTGCCGTTCGCGTTCGCGCTCGCCGCCCTCGCGACCGTCCTCTACGTGGTCCCGATCTTCGGCACCATCCTCTCCTCGGTCCCGATCGTGCTGCTCGCCCTCACCGCGGGCGGCCTCTCGAAAGCCGCGCTGGCGCTCGGGTGGATCCTCGTCATCCACGCGCTCGAGGCGTACGTCCTGAACCCCAAGATCATGGGGGACGCCTCCAAGATCCACCCCGTGCTCATCGTCCTCGCGCTCGTCATCGGCGAGCGCACCTGGGGGCTCGTCGGCGCGCTGCTCGCGGTCCCCGTGGCGAGCGTGTTCGTCGCGATCTTCAGGTTCCTGCACCGCAAGCTGGCGGAGCTCGACGCTCGCGCCGCCGAGGCTCGCGCGGTGCCCGCAGCGACCCCGCAGGACGCGACGCTCGAAGCGCCGCACACGAAAGGAAGCTCCACATGAAGAAGTCACTCGCCCTGCTCGCCGCGCTCTCGCTCGCGGCCTCCGCGCACGCCCAGACCGGCAAGGCGGCCGAGAAGAAGCCCGCCCCTGCCCCGGCCCCGGCCGCCGGCGCGCAGAAGGAGAGCCCGGCGGACACCGAGAAGACGCTCTACTCGGTCGGCCTCGCGGTCGCGAACAGCCTGCAGGTGTTCGCCCTCTCTCCCGCCGAGCTCGAGATCGTCATGAAGGGCATCCGCGACGGCGCCACGGGCAAGGCGAAGACGGACCTCGATCCCAAGACGGGGCAGGCGGTGAACGACTTCGCCCGCGCGCGCATGGAGAAGGCGAACGCGGCCGCGTCTGCGAAGGAGAAGGAGTCCGGCCCGGCGTTCCTCGCCAAGGCCGCGGGCGAGAAGGGCGCCATCAAGACGGCGTCCGGCGCGATCGTCCTCCCCATCAAGGAGGGCACGGGCGCGACCCCGACCGCCGCCGACAAGGTGAAGGTCCACTACACGGGCACGCTCGTGAACGGGAAGGTGTTCGACAGCTCGGTGCAGCGCGGCCAGCCGGCGGAGTTCCCGCTCGGCGGCGTCATCAAGTGCTGGACGGAGGGGCTCCAGAAGATGAAGGTCGGCGGCAAGGCCAAGCTCGTGTGCCCGTCCGACATCGCCTACGGCGCCCAGGGCCGCCCGCCGGTCATCCCGGGCAACGCGGTCCTCACGTTCGAGATCGAGCTCCTGGATATCGTCAAGTAGCGGGGGCTTGGGCATTTGAACGGGGGCTGCCGCCCCCGCCCCGTCGACGGCTGACCGCCGTCGCCGGGGCCCCACCCCTGCTCGGCGGGGCCCGTGAACCTGCGCGCCCGCTTCGCGGGTGCGCGCAGGTTCCCCGCCGGAGGGGCTTCGCCCCTCCCGCGCTTCGCGCGGGGCCCTCCCACGGTAGCGGCCGTTGTGCCCCGCGGGGGCGCCTCTGCCGCATGGCTCGCGTTGGGCGTGAACGGGGCTTCCGTCCGGCGTTACGGTTCTTCGACATGGCCGACGAACTCATCCTCTACGGCACCGACAGCTGGACGAGCCCCTACGCGTTCTCCGCGTTCGTCACCCTGAAGGAGAAGGGCGTGCCGTTCCGGATGGAGCTCCTGTCGCTCGAGCGGCGGGAGCACCAGCGCCCCGAGTACGCCGACGCGTCGATCACCGGGCGGGTGCCGGCGCTGCGGCACGGGGACTTCTGGCTCGCCGAGTCGTCGGCGATCGACGAGTACGTGGACGAGGCGTTCGGCCCGCCGGCGTATCCCCGGCTCTACCCTGCCGACCCCCGCGCCCGCGCGAAGGTCCGCATGATCCAGGCGCTCGTCCGGAGCGACCTCGGGGCGCTGCGCGCCGAGCGGCCGACCTCGACCTTCTTCTCGGGTGAGCCCGCGAAGCCCCTCACGGCGGTCGGGCGCGCCGACGCCGAGCGGCTCGTCCGCATGGCGGACCGCGCGCTGCCGGCCGGAGCGTCGTTCCTCACCGGCGCGTTCACGCCCGCGGACGCCGACCTCGCGCTCATGCTCCAGCGCCTCGCGGCGAACCACGACCCCTGCCCGGAGCGGCTCGCCGACTACGCGCGCGCCATCTTCGCCCGCCCCTCCGTCCGCGAGTGGCTCGGGCACACGCGCTGGAAGGACCGGGCCTGAGCGGCGCACGACCCCCGAGGCCCCCAACCGGCGCGCGTCCGCGCGCGCCGCAGCCCCCATGATTCGAGCATGGCCTCCGACGATCCCCACGGGTACGCCACGCTCCTCTCCGGCTACCGGACCGCGATCCTGACGACGCGCGGCGCGGAGGACGGCCACCTCCACGCCCGCCCCATGGCGATGCGCCAGCAGGTGCGCGGCGAGGAGATCTGGTTCGCGACCTCGGTCGCGTCGAGCAAGTGCAAGGACCTCGAGGCCGACGCCCGCTGCGCGCTCGCGTTCTTCGACGCCGCCGACGGGACGACGGTCTCGGTGTCCGGCCGGGGAGAGGTGCTGAAGGACAAGAAGCTCGCGCAGGAGCTCTGGGATCCGTCGTGGGTGCGCTGGTTCCCCGAGGGGCCGGAGCAGCGCGAGCTCGCGCTCCTGCGGGTCATCCCCGAGCACGTCGAGCGGTGCGACGGCCGGACCGGGAAGCTCGAGGTGCTGTTCAGCGCGCCGCGGCGGCGCTGACGGCGCCCGCGCCGCGGGTCAGGACTTCGTCGCCGCCCTCAGGAACGTCGCGAGCTCGTTCAGCGCGCGCGCCTCGCGGTCGACCTCGCGCGTCGAGGCGAGCGTGTCGTCGGTGGCGTGGGCGATCTCGTTCATCGCCTTCAGCACCTGCTCGATCGCGCCCTCCTGCTGCTGCGCGACGCGCGCGATCTCCCGCGCCGCGCGGGACGACTCCGAGAGGGCGGTCGCGAGCCCGCGGATCGTCTCGGCGGTGCGGATCGCGGCGGAGGCGCCGAGCTGGGCGTGCGCGATGCCCCCCTCCGCGGCGCTCACCGCGTCGAGCATCGCCCGGTGCACGTCCGCGAGGGTCTGGCGCGCCTGGGCGGCGGCGCTGCGGGTCTCGGCGCCCTGGCGGCGCAGCCGCTCGGCCACGTCCCCGAGCCCCTCCGCGCCGGGGGCGCGCGCCGCGATGCCGGCGGCCCCGTCCGCGAGCCGCTCGGAGCGGTCCGCCACGTCGCGCAGGAGATCGCCGAGGTCGTAGACGTCGCGCATCCGCGCGTCGAGCGCCTCGATCTGCCGCGACAGGCCGCGGACCTCCTCGGCGAGCCGCAGGAGCTCCGCGCCGGAGGCCTCCGCCTGCGCGAGGCCCTGCGCGCTCTGGCGCTCCGCCTGGACGGCGAGGCCGATCACCGTCTCCGCGGTGAGCGCCGCGGAGCTGGCGCTCTGGGAGAGCTGGCTCATCGCGGAGGTGGTCTCGCGGACGCTCGCGGCCGCCCCGGAGCTCGTCCGGGTGAACGCCGCGACGTTCCCGAGCAGCCCCTGCGCCGCGTGGAAGAGCTCCTTCGCCGTCCGATCGAAGCTCTCGCGGCGCGCCTGCTCCAGCCGCACGATCTCGTCGCTCTGGCGCACGATCTCCGCGCTCTGGCGGAGGAGCTCGCCGCGCTGCCGCTCCACGAGCCTGCCGACCGCGCCGAGGACGAAGGGCGTCGTGTCCATGAGCCAGAGCAGCGGCTGGTGCAGGTGGGTGTGGACGAGCGCGCCGGGCGCGAGCGTGCCGAGGTGGCGATACGCCTCGACGAGCGTCGCCACCACGGGCAGCCCCACGCCGATGAGGGCACCGAACCAGTCGTAGCCGAGCCGCTTCATGTTTCCGCCGTTCCCCCTCGTCCCGGGTGCCGCCGGATTGTGCTGCAACGCCCTCCGCCCCGCCACACTCCCGGCCGGCCGGCCGCGCGCCGCGACGTCGCACCTCCGCGGCCCGCGTGGCACGGTCGGGCCCGCGCCGTCGGTCCGCTCGGGCAGCGGGGACGGGGATGCTATCCTCCGCGCGGACCATGCGCCCGCTCGCCCTCTCGTTCCGCCAGAAGATCGTGGCCCCGTCGCTCATCGCGGCCGTCGCGACCCTGCTCGCCACCGTGGTCTCCTCCCGGCTCTCCTCGTCGGCCGCGGACGAGCTCCGGCGCGTGGAGACCCGGGAGTTCCCCACGCTCCAGCTCTTCCAGGACCTGGAGACGAGCCTCGCGCGGGTGCAGCGGCAGCTCGAGGAGGCGTCGGAGCAGCGCGACCCGAACGCGCTCGAGGCGGCCGACGTGCTCCAGGAGGACCTCCTCGCGCGGCTCGCCGCCGCGCCGACGCGGTCCGTGGACGACGATCGCGCGGCGATGCTCGTGGACGGGCTCCAGGGCTGGTACGGCGCGGCCCGGGAGCGCGCGGCGGCGCGCGTGCGGGGCGCGACCGCGCCGGCCGACGACGCGATGGCGCGCGCGGCGTCGGCCCGCTTCCTCGCCGTGAAGGACGCGCTCGCGGCGGAGACGCAGCGGGCGCGGCAGGCGATGGCGAGCGGGTTCCAGGCGGCGCGGGACCTGCAGCGCCGCGCCATCGTGGTGAGCGCGGCGATCCTGCTCGCGGCGGCCGTCGGCTCCGCAGTGCTCGCCTGGGTGCTCGCCTGGCGCCTCTCCCGGCCGGTGATGGCGCTCAACCGCGCCGCGCTCCGCATCGCCGACGGCGACCTCACGCACGACATCGACCTGCGCACCGGCGACGAGATCGGGACGCTCGCCTTCAGCTTCCGGCGCATGAACGAGCGGCTCCGCCAGATCGTCGCCGCGCTCAAGCGCTCGTCCACCGAGCTCGGGGGCGCCGCGGAGCGGCTCGCGGAGCACGCCCGCGCGCAGAACGCGATCCTCGAGCGCCAGGCGGCGGGCGTCTCGGAGACGAGCGCGACGACGCGGGAGCTCGAGCAGACCTCCGCCGTCGCGGCGAGCCGCGCCGCCTCCGTGCTCGACGTCGCCCGGCGCGCGGCGGAGCTGTCGAGCGAGGGGCAGTCCGCCGCCGAGGTGAGCGTGGAGGGCCTGCACCGGATCCAGGCGGCGGTCGGGGAGATCCTCGGCCGGTCGTCGCGCCTCCTCGATCAGACGCAGCAGGTGAGCGACATCGTGGAGAGCGTCCGCGACCTGTCGGTGCAGTCGCACGTGCTCTCGATGAACGCCTCGATCGAGGCGGCGCGCGCCGGCGAGGCGGGCAAGGGGTTCGGCGTGGTCGCCGCCGAGGTGCGCGCCCTCGCCGAGCAGTCGGGCCAGAGCGCGGGCCGCATCGCCCGGATCGTCGAGGACATCGTGGGCGCGGTGCGGGCGACGCTCGACACGACCGAGAGCGGGACGCGCGGCATGGAGAGCTCGGTCGCGCGGATCCGCGCCTCCGGGGACAGCCTGCGCGAGATCGGGGCGTTCGTGCGGGAGACGAGCGACGCGGCGCTGCAGATCGCGACCGCGGTCCAGCAGCAGTCACAGGGGGTCGCGCAGATCGCCGGCGCGATGCGGGACCTCGACCGCGGGATGGAGGAGACGGTCGCGCGCGTGCAGCTGCTGCAGGGCGCCGCGCAGGAGCTGACCGCGACCGCGGCGCGCATCTCGGCGATCGCCGACGGGTTCCGGGTCTAGGGGCGCCGTCCGCCGTCCGGGGCAGCCCGCGCCGCCGCGCCGCGCCGGTCCGCCCTGGCGCCGGCGGCCGGCGCGCGGTACGAAAGCCTCCGCCCATGACCACCGCCGCCGCCACCCCGGGCGAGGCCCCCCTCGCCGCGCTCCTCCCGTCGCCGGGCGAGACCCTCGCTCCCGACGCCGTGCTCGACCGCTTCGTCTCGTGGGTGGGCGCCACCGGCCTCACGCTGTACCCGCACCAGGAGGAGGCGATCCTCCAGCTCCTCGACGAGCGCCACCTCGTCCTCAACACGCCGACCGGCTCGGGCAAGTCGCTCGTCGCGACGTTCCTGCACTTCCAGGCGATGGCCGAGGGGAAGCGGTCCTTCTACACCTGCCCGATCAAGGCGCTCGTCAACGAGAAGTTCTTCGACCTGTGCCGGCTGTTCGGCCCGGACAACGTGGGGATGATGACGGGCGACGGCGCGGTGAACCGCGACGCGCCCATCGTCTGCTGCACCGCCGAGATCCTCATGAACCTCGCGGTGCGCGAGGCCGGCCCCCGCGTGGACGCGGTCGTCATGGACGAGTTCCACTACTACGGCGACCGGGAGCGCGGCGTCGCCTGGCAGGTGCCGCTGCTCGCGCTCGAGGACACGCGCTTCCTCCTCATGTCCGCGACGCTCGGCGACACGCGCGCGATCGAGGAGTCGCTCCGGCAGGTGACGGGGCGCGAGGTGGCGGCGGTGCGCCACGCGGCGCGGCCGGTGCCGCTGGAGTACGAGTACCGCGAGACGCCGCTGCACGAGACGCTGGAGGCGCTCGTCACGGCGAACCGCGCCCCCATCTACCTCGTCAACTTCACGCAGCGCGCCGCGGCCGAGCAGGCGCAGAACCTCATGAGCGCGAACTTCTCCTCGAAGGAGGAGAAGGCGCGCATCGCCGCGATGCTGGAGGGCGTGCGCTTCGACTCGCCCTACGGCAAGGACCTGCAGCGCTTCCTCCGGCACGGCATCGGGCTCCACCACGCGGGGCTCCTCCCCAAGTACCGGCTCCTCGTCGAGAAGCTCGCCCAGGGCGGGCTCCTCAAGGTCGTGTCGGGGACCGACACCCTCGGCATGGGCGTGAACATCCCCATCCGCACGGTGCTGTTCACCCAGCTCTGCAAGTTCGACGGGCAGAAGACGGGGATCCTCTCGGCGCGCGACTTCCACCAGATCGCCGGGCGCGCGGGGCGCAAGGGGTTCGACGAGCGCGGCTTCGTGGTGGCGCAGGCGCCCGAGCACGTCATCGAGAACAAGAAGCTCGCCGAGAAGGCCGCCGCCGGCAAGAAGGTGGTGAAGAAGCAGCCGCCGACGAAGGGCTACGTCCACTTCGACAGGAGCACCTTCGAGAAGCTCATCCAGAAGGAGCCGGAGCCGCTCGAGAGCCGGTTCGATCCGACCTTCGGCCTCCTCGTGAACCTCCTGCAGAGCGAGACCTCGCGGGTCGGCGGCGGCTACGGCCGCCTCGTCGCGCTCATCGGGCGCTCGCACGGGAACGACCACGTCCGCGCGAAGCACCGCCGGCTCGCGGCGCAGCGCTTCCGCACGCTCCGCGGGGCGGGGCTCGTGGAGGTCCGCCGCGTCGACGGCTACCGGGGCGCCTACGTGCGCCCCTCGCGCGGCCTGCAGAAGGACTTCTCGCTCTTCCACACGCTCGCGCTCTACCTGCTCGACACGCTGCCGCGCATCCCCGCCGAGCGCGAGACCTACGCCCTCGACGTGCTCTCGACGGTCGAGTCGATCCTGGAGGACCCGGACGTCATCCTGTGGAAGCAGCTCGACAGGGCGCGCGGCGAGGCCATCGCCGAGATGAAGGCGAAGGGGATGGAGTACGACGAGCGGATGGCGGAGCTCGAGAAGGTCGAGTACCCGAAGCCGAACCGCGACTTCGTCTACGCGACCTTCAACGAGTTCGCCGCGAAGCACCCCTGGGTCGGGCAGGAGAACATCCGCCCGAAGTCGGTCGCGCGAGAGATGGTCGAGCGGTTCATGACCTTCGGCGACTACGTGCGCGAGTACGAGCTGCAGCGCTCCGAGGGCCTCGTGCTGCGTTACCTCTCGGAGGCCTACAAGACGCTCGTGCAGACGGTCCCGGAGACCTACCGGGACGACGCGCTCCTGGACGTCATCGCCTTCCTGCGCGCCACCGTCCGCGGCGTCGACTCCTCGCTCATCGACGAGTGGGAGCGGATGCGCGACCCGGCATACCAGGCGCGGGTGGTCGACGCGCGCGCCGCCGTCACGGAGACGCTCGGGCCGCCGCCGATCTGGGCCGACCCGCGCGCGTTCGCCGCGCGGATCCGCACCGAGCTGCACGCGCTGCTCGTCGCGCTCGCCCGCAAGGACGCCGCGGCCGCCGTCGCCGCGCTCGCGCCGGGCGGCGACCTCACGCCGGCCCGCCTCGAGGAGGCGATGGCGCCGTACTGGGCCGAGCACGAGCGGATCGACACGACCCCGGCCGCGCGCCGCCCGCACAACACGTTCGTGAAGGAGCTCGGGCCGCGGCGCTGGGAGGCGGTCCAGCGGATCGTGGACGAGCAGGGAGAGGTCGACTGGATGATCCAGTGCGAGATCGACCTCACCTCGCCGCGGGACCCGGACCTGCCGCTCCTGTCGCTCCAGCGCGTGGGGGCGTGACGGGCGGAGCTACGGCCGGAACAGCTCGGGCGGGAAGGACGCGGGGAACTCGACGCGGGAGAGCACCGTCTCGCCGGTCGTCTTGCCGTTCGCCCAGTTCTCCTCGTGGAACGGCACGAGCACTCCGTCCACCGTGCGGAAGTCCGAGTAGGTCGTGATGAACTCGACGGGCGCCGGCCCGGCCCCGCTCCCCCGCGAGCGCAGGATCCGGCCGGAGTCGGGGTCGATGGCCGCCTCGACGACGACCCCCGGCGCGAGCTCGAGCGCGAGCACCCGCAGCTCCTTGCCGCCGAGCGCGAGGGTGCCGCGCGCCGAGACCTTGGCGCCCGGCGCGGCGAGCAGCGCGGGCAGGTCCATGCGCGCCGCCTGCAGGATCATCGAGGTGAGGAGCGGCCCCGTGACCTCCTGCCCGCGACGCCACCCGCGCCCGCCGTCGAGGACGCGGATCTCCGCGTCCTGCGCGTCGCCGAACGCCACCTCGACGCGCAGGCGGGCGGGGCGCGCGTAGGCGCGGCCGATGCGGCCCGGCGCGCCGGGGTGGAGGAGCGAGGTCACCGTCCCCTCGTGCACGCTCCGCGCGGCGCGCGCGAGGGCGGCCTCGCCGCCGTAGGCCTCTACGCAGCGCCGGACGAGCCCCGCCACCTCGTGCGGGAGCGCGCCGCCCTTCGCGGGCGGGGAGCGCACGGCCGCCGGGGGGACGGGCCGGGCCCTCGCCACCGGGGCGGCGAGCGCGGCGGCGAGCAGGAGGGCGAGCGGGAGCGTGCGCACGGGGTTCCTCGGGGCGGGAGGGGGCGGGAGTGTCGCCCGGCGGGCGGGGCGAACGCAAACGGTGGCCGGGCCCGGCGCGGAGGCGCACCGTTCACGGGTGACCGAGCTCCTCGGCTGGCTCAGCTCCCTCGTCCTCGTCGCGACCCTCGCGAAGCAGGTGCACAAGCAGTGGAAGGAGGGATCGAGCGAGGGCGTCTCGCGCTGGCTCTTCGTGGGCCAGATCGCCGCCTCGACCGGCTTCACGCTCTACAGCGCGCTCGTCGGCAACCCGGTGTTCGTCGCGACGAACGCCGTCCTCCTCGCGAGCGCGGTGGTGGGGCTCGTCATCGTCCTCCGCCACCGGCGCCGCGATCGTCGGGCGCGGGCTCGGGGTACGTCACCTGGCGCCCCTCGATCCGCGCGAACGGCGTGAGCCGGTGCGGCCGCGTCCGCCCGCGCCCGACGATGTGCTGGACGACGACGCCGCGCGCGAGCAGCGCGTCGGCGATGAGGGAGCGGTGGCAGCGCCACGGGACCGCCTCCGCGCACAGGATCGCGACGGGCCCCCCGCGGGCCACCGTGCGGAGCTGGACGAGCCCCTCCTCGAACTCGGGCGTCGCCATGTGGTCGGCGTAGCCGCGGAAGCTCGCGTTCCTCCACCCCGCGTTGGGCGAGTCCTTGCGCGCGCGCCGGAGGCCGCCGAGCGCGGGCAGGTGCTCGTAGCCGATGCCCGCGGCGGCGAGCGCGCGCGCGAGCGCCGGCCCCTCGTACTGCGGGTTCGCGCGCGAGCGCGGGATGGTCCGGACGTCGGCCACCGTGACGACGTCCGCGCCCCGGAGCAGCTCGACGAGCTCCGCGATCGGTCGCGTGGAGTGGCCGATGGCGAGGACCTGGGCCTTCCCCCACCCCGGGGCGGCCCGCTGCCGGCGTTCGCGTTCCTCCTCCATGCGACGCCATCTCATGGGTGGAGTGGGGTCCTGCGTCCAGCCCGCGACGGGGCCTCCTCGCGCTCCCCCTCCCCTCACCCGCGGACGGCCCGAGCTCCGGAACCCTCCGCGCGGAGAACGGCTCCAACGCACCCATGACCTCCCAGCCCGACCCCGTCATCGAGATCGAGCCCCGCGCCCTGGAGACGCTCCGCGCGCTCGCCAGCACGGGCGAGCACGCGCAGTACGTCCGGATCCACGTCGGCCATGGCTGAGGGGGCGTGAGCTTCAACCTGTCTCTGGACGAGACGGCCGACCCGCAGCGCGACGTGGTGATCGAGGAGGACGGGATCCGGTTCCTGGCGGAGGCGCGCCAGCGAGAGCTCGTGGACGGGCTCCGCATCGAGATCCAGCGCGTCTTCGGGCGCGAAGGGCTCGTCGCCTTCAACCCCCGGCTGGAGCCGGGCGGCTGCTGACGAGCCGCCCGCCCCTGCGCCGCTCCGCGGCCGGGGGAGGCGGACGCTCCGCTCCCACCAGGTCCCAGGGGAGCCGATGATTGACAACCACCCGGCCTCGGCCGCATAAGTTCCCGCCGATGCTGGGCAAACGCAACGAAGCGAAGCGATGGCCGCGCGGGCAGAAGTTCACGCTCTCCCCGGAGGGCGCGGACGCCGAGGCCGCGTACCGCAACGTCGTCGCGGAGGCGCGCTCGAGCGGCCGGGCCGCGCTCGACGCCGCGCTCGCCGCGTGGGCAGGGCCGCATCGCGTGGCGCCGGCGGACGGGATCGTGCTCGCGGAGCTCCGCGGCAAGCGGCTCGGCGTCCCGGATCTCGTCCGCGAGCTCGAGGCGGCGGGCATCGCCGCCGATGAGGTGCGCGCCTCGCTCGAGCGGCTCGTCGCCGCGGGGGTCGTGGCGCCGATCCCGCTCGCGTCGCAGCTCGGCAACTGAGGTCGAGCCGCGAGCGCCGCGCGCTCTCACCTCGCGCCCGCGGCCGCTCGCGCGCCGCAGGCCGTCCTTCAGTCCCATCCCCGCCGCGTGGCCTTCCGCTCGCCGCGCCGCTTCTTCTCGGCGATGCGCCGCTCCTTGGAGCCGCGCGTCGGCTTCGTCGGCCGGCGCGGCTTCGGGCGGTGAGCGAGCGCGCCGAGCCGCTCTCGCAGCCGCGCGAGCGCCGCCGCGCGGTTCTGCAGCTGGCTGCGCCGCTCCGTCGCGGTGACCGTCACGCCGGTGGGGCGGTGGACGAGGCGCACCGCGCTCTCGGTCTTGTTGCGGTGCTGACCGCCGGGGCCGCTGCCCACGAAGAACGCCTCCTCGCACTCGGCGAGCAGCGCCTCGTCGGGGAGCGCGCCGGCGCGGCGGGCGGCGGCGCGGAGCTCGTCGGATATCACGCGGTCCTCCGGTTCGGTCGTGCGGAGCCTACGCGCGGTCGGGCCCGACGTGGAGCCCGAACACGCCGCTCGGCCGAGGTGCGCGTGCGCACCGCTCGCCGCAGGATGTCCCACCTGTCGGCGAAGGGGGCGAGGGAGCGCACGGTTGACCGGGCGGAGAGTAGCCGCGATCATCCGCCGCACCCTCATGTCCGTCGCGCACCCCCGGAAGGTAGCCGTCACGATCGTCGCCCTCGTCGCGGCGACCGCCGGCCTGATGCTCTACAAGGTCCGCGCGCTCGGCTACTCGCTCGCGGACGTCCTGCCGGTGCGGCAGTACGAGGTCACGTACGCGCTGCGGCTCGACGGGCACGGCGGGGACGTGCGCGTGCGGACGTTCCTCCCCGCGAGCGACGCGCGGCAGACGATCTCCGACGAGCGGACCGAGTCCGCCGGCTTCCACCTCTCGCAGGTGTTCGACGGCCCGAACCGCGTGGCGACCTGGGTCGGCGCGCAGGTGCCGGACGGCGCGGAGATCCGGCACACCGTCAAGATCGTGCCGCGGCGCGTCTCGTACCGCATCCCCGCCGAGCTCGCCGTGCCGTCCTCCTATCCTCCCTCGACCGCGGCGGCGCTCCGCCCGGAGAAGGAGATCCAGGTGGACGCGCCGGAGATCGCGGCCACCCTCGCCCGCATCGGGGCGGACCGCGGGACCGTGATGGAGCGGCTGCGGCGGATCCACGACTACACCCACGGGCTCACGACCCGGCCGTTCAAGGGGACCACCGACGCGCTCACCGCGCTCCGCCTCGGCGAGGCGAGCTGCAACGGCAAGAGCCGCCTGTTCGTCGCGCTCGCGCGCGCGACCGGCATCCCCGCGCGCCTCGTGGGCGGCCTCATCCTCGAGCCCGGCGTGAAGCGCACCTCGCACCAGTGGGTCGAGGCGTACGTGTCCGGCCACTGGATCCCGTTCTGCCCGACGAACGACCACTTCGCCGAGCTGCCCGAGCGCTACCTCTCCCTGTACTACGGCGACGAGGTCTTGTTCCGGCACACCTCGGACGTGAACTTCGACTACCGGTTCGACACGCGCACGCAGCTCGTGCCGTCGCCGCGCGCGAAGGCCTCCTTCACCTTCCTCGACGTGTGGGGCCTGTTCGATCGCCTGAAGCTGCCGTTCAGCCTGCTCCGGACGATCCTCATGCTCCCCATCGGCGCGCTCCTCACCGTGCTGTTCCGGAACGTCGTCGGCATGCCCACGTTCGGCACGTTCCTGCCGGCGCTCCTCGCGGCCGCGGCGGGGGAGACCGGCGCGGGCTACGGCGCGCTCGCGGTGCTCATCGTGGTCGCGGCGGTCGCCACCGCGCGCTGGGCCGTCGCGCGGCTCGAGCTCCTCCACTCGCCCACGCTCGCGATCCTCCTCTCCGCGGTGGTGGTCACGCTCGTCGGCACCTCGATGCTCGCGGAGCGGCTGGGCGTCGCGGGGCTCACGCACGTCACGATGTTCCCGCTCGCGGTGCTCGCCATCTGCGCGGAGCGCTTCTACCTGTCGCTCACCGAGCACGGGCCGCGCGCGGCGGGCAAGGAGCTCGGGGGCACGCTCGTCGTGATGCTCGCCTGCTACGTGGTGATGAACTCGCTCGCGCTGCAGGTGCTCGTCATCGGCTTCCCCGAGGTGCTGCTGCTCGCGGTCGCCGCGAACGTGTACCTCGGGCGCTGGGTGGGGATGCGCCTCAGCGAGTACCGCCGGTTCCGCGGGCTCCTGACCGGAGGCGCGCCGTGAGCCTCCTCGCCGCGGCGCGCGGCCGCGTGCGCGCGCTCCTCGCCCGCCGCGAGGCGGTCTACGGCATCAACCGCCGCAACCTCGTCCTCGTCTACCCGAACAACGACCGGCGCGACTACCCGCTCGCCGACGACAAGCTCCTCGCGAAGGAGCGGTTCGCGGAGGCGGGCGTGCCGGTCCCGGAGACGCTCGCGGTGTGCGACGGGCTCTTCTCCGTCCCCGGGGTCGTCGAGGCGCTGCGCGGCCGGTCGCGGTTCGTCGTGAAGCCGGCCAACGGCTCGGGCGGCGGTGGGATCCTCGTCGCGGGCGAGTGGCTCCCCGACGCCGGCGGCTGGCGCCGCGCCGGCGGCGCGCTCCTCACCCCGCACGCGCTCGCGCGGCACCTCGCCGACGTGGTCTTCGGGGTCCACTCGAACCAGCTCGAGGACCGCGCCTTCGTCGAGCGCCGCGTCGACCCGCACGACGTGTTCGCCGCGCTCTGGGCCGACGGGCTCTGCGACGTGCGCGTCATCACCCTGCGCGGCGAGCCGGTGCTCTCGATGATCCGGGTCCCCACCGCCGAGTCGGGCGGTCGCGCGAACCTGCACCAGGGCGGGCTCGGCATCGCGGTGGAGCTCGAGACGGGCCGCACCTCCCGCGCGCTCCACCACGGGCGCGCCGTGGAGCGCCACCCGGAGTCGGGGGCGCCGCTCGTCGGGATCGCCCTGCCCCGCTGGCCGGAGATCCTCGACGTCGCGCGCCGGGCCGCGCGGGCCGTGCCGCTCGGCTACCTCGGCGTGGACGTGGTCGTCGACCGCGAGCGCGGCCCGCTCGTCCTCGAGATCAACGCCCGCCCGGGCCTCGAGATCCAGAACGTGACCGGCGTCGCGCTCGGGGACGCGCTCGCGGGGCTCCCCGCGGTGGTCGAGGTCCCCGGCGCGCTCGCCGCGAGCGGGAGCGCCGCATGAACCGCCTCGTCCTCGACCGCCTCTGGCCCATGCTCCTGTTCCTCGGCGTGCTGCTCGCGGGCGCGCTCGCGCTCGAGGGGTTCGCGGCGCGCCGCGGCAACGACCCGCTCGTCATCTCCATCGCCGGCGACGAGGAGTCGCTCGGGGACGAGGGCGACGCGCCAGCCGCGCCCGCCGCGGCCGGGGAGGAGGGGCCGGTCTCGGAGGCCCACGCCCGCGCCCGGCGCGCCGCACGCCGGGGCGAGAAGCCGGAGGCGCTGAAGCTCTACGAGGCCGCCCTCGCCGAGAGCCCCGGCTCCGCCGCCGTGGAGGAGGAGCTCGGCGCGGTGCTCCTCGCCGCGGGCGACGCGGCGACGGCGCTCCCGCACCTGGTGCGGGCGGAGCAGCTCGGGCCGGGCCCGCAGCGCGCGCTCCGCGTCGGGCTCGCCCGCGCGCGCCTCGACGACCTGGACGGCGCCGAGCGCGATCTCCGTCGCGCGCTCGCGCTCCGGCCCACGGGCGAGGCGCGCATCGCGCTCGGGAACCTGCTCCGCCGCCGGGGAGATCCCGTCGGCGCCGTCGCCATCCTCGCGCCCGCCGCCCAGTCCGGCTCGAACGAGGACCGCGCCCGCGCGCTCGTGGCGCTCGGCACGGCCGAGCTCGCGGCCGGCCGGCGGGAGGACGCCGAGCGGCGCTTCGCGAAGGCCATCGAGTACGCGCCGGCGAGCGCGGAGATCCTGCTCGGCACCGCGCGCGCCTGGCTCGGCACCGGCTCCGCCCCGGACGTGCGACGCGCCGTGCAGGTGCTCCTCCGGGCCGCCGAGGTGGCGCCGGACCTCGCCGCGGTCCACTCCCTGCTCGGGCGCGCGCACGAGCGGGCCGACGAGACGGCGGCGGCGCTCGAGTCGTACGACCGCGCCCTCCGGCTCGACCCCACCCAGCGCTACGCCCGCCGCCGCCTGCTGCGGCTCGCGCTCCAGTCGCGCGACTTCTCCCGCGCGCGCCACGAGGCGGACCGGCTCGTCGCCGACGCGCCCGCGGAGCCGGAGCATCACTTCCTCGCGGCGCTCGTCGCGGATCGCGACGGCCGCGACGACGACGCGCGCAAGGCGTACCGCAAGGCCATCGAGGTCGCGAAGGGCGACTACCCGGAGGCCTACCTGAACCTGGGCGTGCTCGAGAAGCGCGCCGGGGACGCCGCCGCGGCGCGCGCCGCGTACGGCGAGGCCCTGCGCCTGCGCCCCGCCTACGGCGCCGCCTGGGTGAACCTCGGCAAGCTCGAGGAGGCGGGCGGCGATCGCGCCGCGGGGGAGGCGGCCTACCGCAAGGCGATCGCGCTCGACGAGAAGTACGCGCCCGCGTGGCTCGCGCTCGGGCAGCTCCAGTCCGAGGCGGGGAGGTTCGACGAGGCGCGGTCCTCGCTCGGGCGCGCGCTCGCGGCGCGCCCGGGCTACGACGCCGCGCAGCTCTCCCTCGGCGTCGCGGCGGCGCGCGCCGGGAAGCCGGACGAGGCGATCGCCGCGTACCAGGCGCTGCTCGCCCGCTCGCCGCGCAGCGTGTCGGCGCTCTACGACCTCGCCCTCGTGCTCGGAACCGTCTCGCGCCGCGACGAGGCGCGCGACGCCCTCGCCCGCGCGCTCGCCATCGACCCCGCCCATGCCCCCTCGCTGCGCGCGCTCGCCGAGCTGCACCTCGACGCCGGCCGGCTCGCGGAGGCGCGGAAGGCGTTCGAGGAGCTCCTCGACCTCGTCCCCGGCGATCTCGAGGCGCGCGCCGGCCTCGCGGAGCTCACGGCCCGCCAGGGCGACCGCGCCGCCTGCGAGCGCACCGCGCGACGGCTCCTCGCCGAGGCCCCGAAGGACCCGGCCGTGCAGGGCCTCCTTTCACGATGCGCGGGCACGGGCGCCCTCGGCCCGCACCTCGCCACCCCCACCACCGCCGTCGCGCCCTAGCGCCCCACCGAGGAGCTCCCCCGTGCACCAGCGTCACCTGAACATCTCGCGCGGCCTCGCCTGCTGCGCCGCCCTCGCCGCGCTCGCGCTCGCGTGCAGCGGCGGGCATGACGGCGCGAGCGCGCCGGGCAAGGTCCCCATCGATCCCAACCGCCCCGGCGACTCGCTCTTCGCCGAGGGGCTCGCGCTCTACGACGCCGCCAACGTCGCCGCGGCCGACGCGCGGGCCCTCGCCGCGACCGACCCCGCCGCGAGCGCGGCGAAGGCGGCGCTCGCGCTCCAGGACTACGCGGACGCGCGGGCGAGGTTCGACGCCCTGCCGGTGCAGTTCCCCACCTCGATCCGGCTCGACAACGCCGCCTACCTCGCCGGTCGCTGCAGCTACGAGCGCGGGGTCCTCGGCGGGGATCCGGCGGAGCTCCAGGACGCGGCGCTGCGCCTCGACGCGATGCAGGCCGCCTTCGCCTCCTCGCCCTTCATCGACAACGCCGCCTACTTCGACGGCCGCGCCCGGTTCCAGCTCGGCGACTACGCCGCCGCGCGCCCGCAGTTCCAGCGCTCGCTCGCGGCCTCCCCGACGGGCACGTACGCCGACAACGCGCAGTACTACCTCGGCCGGTGCGACTTCGAGCTGGGGCTCGCGCGCGCGAACGCCGGCGACGGGCTCGGCGCGGCCGCCCTGCTCGACCTCGCCGAGGCGGAGCTGACTGCGGTGCCGGCCACGAGCACCTACTACGACAACGCGCAGTACTACCTCGGGCGGAGCTATCTCGAGGAGCCGGTGAACGCCACCGCCACCGTCACCGGGCTCTCCGCCTCCGAGGCGGCGGCCCGCAAGGCCAACCTCGAGGCGGCGATCGCGGCGTTCCAGCGGACCCTCGCGGTGCCGGCGACGACGTTCGCGGGCTCCGCGCAGTACTGGCTCGGCCGCGCCCGCTACGCGCACGCGTTCTACTACGCGAGCGCGGGCCTCGACCCGGCGGACCTCGCCGCGGCGGACGCCGCGTTCCGGGCCGTCCCGGCGACGAGCACCTACGCGGACAACGCGCTGCACTACCTCGCGCGCACCTACGTGAACTCCACCTGGCAGTTCTGCACCACCCCGCACGCGTCGGATCCCGCCCCGGCCTCGGCCTGCGCCGCCTACGCGAAGCTCTCCGCCGACTTCCCCTCGAGCCCCTACGTCTCCTCGACGGCGACCTACCTCGCCGGCGCGACCCCGCCGTGCGTCTGCCCGTGACAAGGAACCCCGCGATGATCCGCTCCCTCGCTCTCGCCTCCGCCCTCACCCTCCTCGCCGCCGCGCCCCCCGCCGGTGCCGCCGACGCCACGCCGCAGTGGACGCTCGACGCGCGCGCCGGCCTGTACGCGGGCGCCTTCGACGGCTACGGCGTCCGCCGCGACTCGGGCACGCTCCTCCTCGCCGAGGGTGCGCTCACGCCCGAGCTCCGGAGCGGCGCCTTCCAGCTCGACCTGCCCGTCCGCTTCGCCCACCGGCAGACCTTCGGCGCGACGCTGTCGGAGACCACCGGCTCGGTCGGCGTCGAGCCCGAGTACCGGGTGCTGAAGCGGCTCCGCCTGGGCGCCGAGGCGTCGGTCGGGGGCGCCTGGCGGCCGGGCTGGGAGGACCTCTACCAGCGCGACGCGCTCGGCGACATGCCGGGCACCGACCGCTACGGCTACTTCACGTGGCGCGCCGGCCTGAACCTCTACGCGACGCCGTTCGCGCACCAGCACCTGCGGCTCAAGTACCGCTACGTCTCGTACTCCTACGTCGAGGACCCCAACTTCGACCCGGCCGTGCCGATGCACCTGACGCCCCGCGACAACGGCCAGAACCAGCTCGAGGCCTCGTGGCGGATCCTGGGCGAGCGCTACGCCACGGCGTTCCGGATCGACTACGCCCACCGCCAGGACTTCACGCTCCTCGCGCGCGACGCCGGCACCGGCGCCACGAGCGGGAACCCGGAGCAGGAGCTCGACACGCTCGAGCCCTCCGTGGAGGTGGAGCTCTCGAAGCTCGGCGGCAAGGTCGACGTGTCGCTCCGCTACGGGTACGAGGTCCAGCGCGACGCCTGGCAGGGCTACTACTCCTACCAGGGGCAGCACCCTCGCCTCATCGTGAAGTCCCCGCTCACCGAGCGGCTCGCGGCCGAGCTCCGCGCCGAGGCGTGGCTGCGGGGCTACGGGCCGGACTCGAAGACCAACACGTCGGACGGGGCGCGGCTCCACGACAACCGCCTCGCGCTCGGCGGCGAGCTCCGCTACGCGCTCGCCGGCGGCCTCGCGCTGCGCGCGGAGGCCGAGTGGATCACGCGCGACACGAACTACCCGGACTACGTCCCCGGCGTCTATCCGGCCGGCCGCTACTACGACATCCGCTGGAGCTACGACAACGTGCGCGCCGTCGCCGGCCTCGAGTGGCGCATGCCGCGCGCCGGCCGCTGACGCCACCGGCCTCGCCGCTCCGTGTGCGCCACCGCGGTCCTCCCGGCCGCGGGGCGCCCGGCGGGCGCGGCTCGATTAGGCTAGGCCCGTGTCCCGCCACGGCGTCCGCGTCTCCGATCCCTCCCGCTGGGTCTTCAACCGGCTCGCGGAGGACTACCGGCAGCGGCCGGGCTACCCCTCGCCGCTCGTCGCGCGGCTGCTCGCGCTGGCGGGCGGTCCGGGCGCGCGCGTCGCCGACCTCGGCGCCGGCACCGGCCAGCTCGCGCTCCCGCTCGCGGCGCTCGGCGCCGAGGTGCACGCGGTCGAGCCGGCGCGCGCCATGCTCGACGTCCTCGCGGCGGCGGGCGCGCCGCGCGTCACCGCCGTGCACGCCGCGGCCGAGGAGACCGGCCTCGCCGCGGCGGCGTTCGACCTCGTGGTCCTCGCGGACGCCCTGCAGTGGGTCGATCCCACGCGCGGAGCGCGCGAGGCCGCGCGGCTCCTCGCCCCGGCGGGCGTCCTCGCGGTGGTGACCCCGCGGCTCGCGGACACCCCGTTCCTCGCCGCGCTCACGGAGCGGATCGCCGCCGCGAACTTCAAGGCCCGGCCGGCGGCGCCGCCCGTCGGCCTCCTCTTCTCCGTCGCGGGGCTCGGCGCGCCCGAGACGGAGGGCTTCGACGACGAGGAGGAGCTCGGGCCGGAGCGGCTCGACGCCGTGCTTCGCTCGCTCTCCTACGTCGGCCCCGCGCTCGGCGAGGGCGCCCTCGCGGCGCTCCTCGCCGACGCCCGCGCGCTCGCGAGCGTCCACGGCGGCGCGGTGTGGCGCCGCGAGCTCACGCTCGCCTGGGCGCGCTGAAAGACCGGCCGCTCACCCGCCGAGCCGGGGGTGCTCCTCGCGCCAGCGCCGCACGGCGACGAGGCGCTCCTCGCGCTCGTCCGCGAGGTGGCGGCGCACGGCCACGTCGAGCCGGGGGTCGAGGTGGAGGTGGGCGCTCCAGGTCTCCGCCGGCTCGAAGCCACGCGCGACCTTGTGCTCCCCGCCCGCGCCGCCCTCGAAGACCCGGGTGCCGCGCCGGATGCACTCGTCGATGGAGTGGTACAGCGCCACGTTGAAGTGGAGGAACGGGTGCGACTCGACGCAGCCCCAGTAGCGCCCGTACAGCCGGTCGGGGCCGGCGACGTTGAACGCCATCCCGACGAGCTTCCCCTCGCGTCGCGCCTCCACCACCTCCACCGCGTCGGGGAGCCACGCGAGGGCGCGCTCGTAGAAGCCGAGGTTCACGAAGCGCATCCCCCACACCATCCGGTCCGTCGAGGCCCGGTGGAGCCGGTAGCACGCGCGCGCCCAGCCCTCCGGGTCGCGCGAGAGCTCGTCGCCGCGCACGGTGCGGATCGCGATCCCCTGGCGCTCCGGCGCGGCCCGCTCGCGGCGGAGCGCGTTCCGGCGCTTCGAGGGGAAGCGCGCGAGGAACTCCTCGGGCGAGGCGTAGCCCTCGTTCCGCCAGTGGTACTGGAAGTCCACGCGCAGCGCGAGCCCGACCTCCTCGAGCTCGCGCGCCTCCTCCGCGTCGGCGAAGAGCACGTGGAGCCCGTGCGCGCCCTCGTCCTGCGCGACCCGCCGTGCGCCCGCGAGGAGCGCGGCGGCGAGCGCGCGCCGGTCCTCGCCGCCGGCGACGAGGACGCGCCGGCCCGTGGCGGGCGTGAATGGGACGGCGAGGACGAGCTTCGGGTAGTACGGGATCCCGGCGCGCTCGGCCGCCGCCGCCCACTCCCAGTCGCGCGAGAAGTCCCCGTCGGAGCCGCCTCTCAGATACGCCGGCGCGGCGGCGACGAGCGTCCCACCGCGGCGGAGGGCGAGGTGGCGCGGGCGCCAGCCGGTGCGCGGGGAGGCCGAGCCGCTCTCCTCGAGGGCCCGCAGGAACGCGTGGCGCACGAACGGGCTCGCCCGGGCCGGCTCGTGGGCGAAGAGGGCGTCCCACTCCTCGGCGGGGAGCTCCGAGATGGAGGCGTGCGCGGAGAGCGAGAGGGCGGTCACGGGCGGTTCTTATAGCCCTGCTCGCCCGGGATGCTCTCGAGGGCGGCGCGGCGCCTGCCGCGACGCGGCACGGCACGGCCGCCCGCTCGCCCTACACGGGACGCCCCGCGCACCTCGCGTCTCGGGCGGGCGCCCATTAGACCCTTCGCCCGAAGATGCGCCTCGCGACCTTACGTGACGGGAGCCGCGACGGGCGGCTCGTGGTGGTGCGCCGGGACGGCGCCGCGTTCGCCGACGCCTCCGGCGTCGCGCCGACCTTGCAGGCCGCGCTCGACGCCTGGGAGGCGCGCGAGCCCGCGCTGCGGGCCCTCGCCGCGTCGCTCGACGCCGATCGCGCCAGGGCGGAGCCCCTCGACCCTGCCCGGCTCCTCTCGCCCCTGCCGCGCGCGTTCGAGTGGGTGGACGGCTCGGCCTACCTGAACCACGTGCGCCTCGTCCGCAAGGCGCGCGGCGCGGAGCCGCCGCCCACCCTCGAGCAGGATCCCCTGGTCTACCAGGGCGGCTCGGGCGTGCTGCTCGGGCCGCGCGAGGACCTGCCCCTGCCCGATCCGGCCTGGGGCATGGACTTCGAGGCGGAGGTCTGCGTCGTGCTCGGCGACGTGCCGCGCGGCGTCGCGGCGGCCGACGCGGAGCGGTACGTCCGGCTCGTCTGCCTCGCGAACGACGTCACGCACCGGAACCTCGTCCCCCCCGAGCTCGCCAAGGGCTTCGGGTTCTTCCAGTCGAAGCCAGCGACGGCGTTCTCCCCGTTCGCCGTCACGCCCGACGAGCTCGGCGAGGCCTGGCGGGGCGGCCGGCTGCACCTGCGCATGACGGTGCGCTGGAACGGCGAGCGGGTCGGCGACGTCGAGACGGGGCCGGAGATGCACTTCTCCTTCCACGACCTCCTCCGGCACGTGGCGAGGACGCGCGCCTTCACGGCCGGCACGATCCTCGGCAGCGGCACGGTCTCGAACGCCGACCGCGCCCGCGGCTACTCGTGCATCGCCGAGCAGCGGGCCCGGGAGATGATCGACCACGGCGCGCCGCGGACGCGGTTCCTCGCGCCCGGGGACCGGATCGAGATCGAGGTGCGGGACCTGGCCGGCCGGAACGTCTTCGGCACCATCGACCAGCGGGTGGTGACGCCGTGATGCGGCTCTACTCCTACTGGCGCTCCTCGTCCGCCTGGCGCGTGCGCATCGGGCTCGCGCTGAAGGGGCTCCCTTACGAGTACGCCCCGGTGAACCTGCTCGCCCAGGAGCAGTTCGACCCGGTCTACCAGCAGCGGAGCCCGATGGCGCAGGTGCCGGTGCTGGAGGTCTCGGAGCACGGGTTCTCGGTGCGGCTCGCCCAGTCGATGGCGATCCTGGAGTGGCTCGACGAGCGCTACCCGCAGGCGCCGCTCCTGCCCCGCGACCTCGACGGGCGGGCGCGGGTCCGCGCCCTCGCCGAGCACGTGAACTCCGGTATCCAGCCCCTGCAGAACGCCATCGTGCTGCGCACCCTCCGCGAGAAGCTGCCCGGCTACGAGAAGGAGTGGGCGGCGCTCTGGATCCGCCGCGGCCTCGAGGCGCTCGAGCGCGCCCTGCAGGACGACGAGACGGGCCGCTTCTGCCACGGCGAGGCGCCCGGCCTCGCCGACTGCTACCTCGTGCCCCAGCTCTACAACGCGCGGCGGTTCTCGCTGGACGTCGCGCCCTACCCCACGCTCCTGCGGATCGAGGAGGCGTGCGCGGCGCTCGCGCCGTTCCAGGACGCCCACCCCGACCGCCAGCCCGACGCACCGCCGAAGGACCGGAGGACACCATGACCACGACTCTCGAGCCCCTGGGGATCGTCCGCATCGAGGCCCTGCACTACTACGTGCACGATCTCGAGCGGAGCCGGCGCTTCTACCTCGAGCGGCTGGACTTCGCGGAGACGGGCGCGTCCACGCCGGACCTCGATCGCGAGGGCCACCAGCGCTCCGCCGCGTTCGAGGCCGGCGACGTCCGGATCCTCTGCTCCCAGCCGCTCGGCGAGGGCGGCCGCGCGTGGCGCTACCTGCGCAAGCACCCGGACGGCGTCGGCGCGGTGATCTTCGAGGTGGAGGACGCGGCTCGCGCGTTCCGGCTCCTCGAGGAGCGCGGCGGCACGCCCGTCACCGACCTCCAGGTCCACGAGGACGAGGGCGGCACGCTCCGCACCTTCAACATCACGACCCCGCTCGGCGACACGACCTTCCGCTTCGTCGAGCGGCGCGGCTACCGAGGGCTCTACCCGGGCGTCGCCCGCCACGCGGCGCCGAGGGGGGGCGCGAACGCGTTCGGCTTCGGCTACATCGACCACCTCACCTCCAACTTCCAGACCATGAAGCCGGCGCTCCTCTGGATGGAGCACGTGCTCGGGATGGAGGAGTTCTGGGAGGTGCAGTTCCACACGAAGGACGCGGCGGAGGCGAAGCGCGCCGCGGTCCAGGCGCAGAAGGGCTCCGGGCTCCGCTCGGTCGTGATGAAGGACCTGCGCTCGGGGGTGAAGTTCGCGAACAACGAGCCGTGGCGCCCCGCCTTCAAGTCCTCGCAGATCAACGTGTTCAACGAGGACCACCGCGGCGACGGCATCCAGCACGCGGCGCTCACCGTGACGGACATCCTCTCCGCGGTGCGCGGCCTGCGCGCGCGGGGCGTCGAGTTCATGCCGACCCCCGCCTCCTACTACGAGGCGCTCCCGGCGCGCATCCAGCAGACCGGGATCGGGCGGATCGACGAGGAGGTGAAGACGCTGCAGGAGCTCGAGATCCTGGTGGACGGCGCGGGCCCGGGCTCGTACCTGCTCCAGATCTTCCTGCGCGAGGCGGCGGGGCTCTACCACGAGCCCGAGGCCGGCCCGTTCTTCTTCGAGATCATCCAGCGCAAGGGCGACCAGGGCTTCGGCGCGGGGAACTTCCGGGCGCTCTTCGAGTCCATCGAGCGCGAGCAGCAGCGCGAGGGGCGCGCGTAGCGCGGGCCGCCATGCTCGACCGGATGGTCCAGGGCGAGGTCCCGCGGAAGCACCACATCGCCTTCCGCGACGCCGGGGGCAGGCTCCTGCACGAGGAGGCGTTCACGCGCGCCGGGTTCGACGGCGCGTACACCCTCGCGTACCACCGGCACCGGCCGCACGCCACGCACGCCGCGGAGGTCCGCCACGGCTTCACCCTCCCGCAGGCCGCGCCGCCCCGCGCGCTCCTGAAGCGCCACTACCGCACGCAGGATCTCCCAGCCCCGTCCGGCCCGGCGGTGGACGCGCGCGTCCCGTTCCTCTTCAACGCCGACGTGGTGGCCGGCCTCGCGACCCCCTCCGCCGAGGACCCGGTCTACTTCTCGAACGGCGACGGCGACGACCTGTTCTTCGTGTTCGAGGGCGGCGGGCTCCTCCGCTCGCCGCTCGGCGACCTGCGCTTCGCGAAGGACGACTACGTCTACGTGCCGAAGGGCCTCCTCCACCGCTTCGTGCCGGATCCCGGCCCGCAGCGCTGGCTCTCGCTCGAGTTCCCGGGCGGCGTCCACCTGCCCTCGCAGTGGCGGAACGACACCGGGCAGCTCCGCATGGACGCCCCCTACTCGCACCGCGACTTCCGCCGCGTGGAGTGGAAGGGGCCGATGGACGAGGGGATCCGCGAGCTCCTCGTGAAGCGCGCGGGCGCGTTCCACGGCTTCCGCTTCGACGAGTCGCCGCTCGACGTGGTCGGGTGGGACGGCGCCGTCTACCCGTTCGCCTTCCCGATCCTGAACTTCCAGCCTCGCGCCGGGCTCGTGCACCTGCCGCCCACCTGGCACGGCACCTTCGCCGCCCGCGGCGCGCTCGTCTGCTCGTTCGTGCCGCGCGTGGTGGACTTCCACCCCGAGGCGGTCCCCTGCCCCTACCCGCACGCGTCGGTGGACGTGGACGAGCTCCTCTTCTACGTCCGCGGCGAGTTCACCTCGCGGCGCGGCGTGGGCCCGGGCTCGATCTCGCATCACCCGGCGGGCGTGATGCACGGCCCGCACCCCGGCGCCTACGAGGGCTCGATCGGCGCGCGCACCACGAGCGAGCTCGCCGTCATGCTCGACTGCTACCTCCCGCTCGCCGCGACCCCCGCGGCGCTCGGGGTCGAGGACGGGGGCTACCAGGAGAGCTTCGTCCGCTGACGGCCGCCTTGGCCCTCGGCCCCGTGGCCTTGGCGCGCGGCGCGGGCGCCGCCCTCGCGTGGGGGGCGGGCTCCGGCGCGGGCGCGGGCTCCTCCTCGCCGGCCTCCGCTCCCTCGCGGGCCTCGCCGGGCGCCGAGACCGGCGGCGCGCCGCGCGCGAGCTCGAGCAGCCGGTCCGTGGAGATGGGGATCTTGAGGCCGCGCCCGCCGTTCTCGAGGAACAGGCGCAGCCCGTACTCGTAGTGTCGCTTCACCGCGTTCAGGATCGACTCGTAGATCGGCTGGAGCTGCTCGGGCGTCGGCGCCGCGACCTCGAAGTCCTCGAAGCCGAACAGGCTCACGATGTAGCGGGTGTCGAGCTTCTTGAAGCGGACGCGCAGCAGGATCGAGTCGCGCGCCCGCGGCTCCTCGATCGCGAGGCGCAGGCCGACGTGCCAGAACGCGTCCGCGTCGAGGTGCATCGCGTCCTCGATCCGGTGGGTCGGCGCGGCGGGCACGTCGCCGGGGAGCGGCTCGTAGGTGACGAGCTCGCGGGGCCACCCGGCGTACTCGATGAGGCCGCGCGACAGCGTGGCGGCGAACAGCACGCACTCGGAGTGGTAGGCGGCGAACCGGGACCGGGCGTCCTCGAGCGTCTGGCAGAGCTGCTGGTATCGATTGCTCACGCGAACCTCCAGACCACAGTTCCTTTCACCTCGGCTCGCCTCCGGTGCCGCGAATGATGGGCCGTCTCGCGCGCCGGCCCCCGGTGCGGCGGGCCCTCGTGAGGGCGGCGGCACGGCGGGCGCCCGATCGCCCCTCTGGCAGCGCGGGGCCGGCGGGTATATTGACGGCTCCATGTCCACGAACCCCTCCCAGTGGGGCGGCCGGCCGGTCTGGGCCGAGGTCGACCTCGACGCGCTCGCTCACAACGTCCGCCTGCTCGCGGGCCGCGCGGCGCCTGCCCGGCTCTACGCCGTCGTGAAGGCCAACGCGTACGGCCACGGGGCGGTGGCGGTGGGGCGGGCGGCGCTCGCCGCCGGCGCCTCGGGGCTGTGCGTGGTCTGCGTGGACGAGGCGGAGGAGCTTCGCCGCGCCGGCGTGGACGCGCCCATCCTGGTCATCGGCTACACCCCCCCGAGCGACGCCGAGCGCGTCGTCGCCCTCGGGCTCCGCCCGACGGTGGGCGCGGCCGACGTCGCCGAGGCGCTCGCGGCCGCCGCGAAGCGGCGCGGCGCGGTGGTCCCGGTCCACCTCGAGCTCGAGTCGGGCCTGAACCGGCACGGGCTCCGGCCCGACGCGCTGGTCGCGCTCGCGAACCGGCTGCGCGAGATCCCCGAGCTCTCGGTCGAGGGCCTCTTCACCCACTTCGCCGCGGCGGAGGAGGGAGATCAGCGCTTCACGCGCCGGCAGTTCGAGATCCTGCGCGACGTCTCTTCACGCCTCCCCTTCGTCAAGGAGCGCCACTGCTCCGCCTCGGCGAGCGTCCTCCTCGATCACGAGATGGCGCTCGAGGTCGTGCGCACGGGCCTCTCGATGTACGGCTACCGGCCGGCGCCGTGGTGCGGCACCGACGCGGAGCTCGTGCCCGTGCTGTCGCTGCGGAGCCGGATCGCGCGCGTGCTCGAGATCGAGCGCGGCGCCACCGTCGGCTACGGCCGCACCTGGGCGGCGCCCCGCCCGTCGCGCGTCGCGCTCGTCATGTGCGGCTACGCGGACGGGTACCGTCGCGCCTTCGGCAACCGCGCCCACGTGCTCGTGCGCGGGCGCCGGGCGCCGGTGGTCGGCCGGGTCGCCATGGACATGTGCATGGTGGACGTGACCGCGGTGCCCGAGGTGCGCGCGGGAGACGTCGCGACGCTCCTCGGCCGCGACGGCGACGAGCGGGTGGACGCCGACGAGCTCGCGTCCCTGGTGGACACGATCTCCTGGGAGATCCTCGCCGGCCTCACCGCCCGCGTGCCGCGGCTCTACCTCCGCGGCGGCGCGGTCGAGGCGGTGTCCACGCTCGCCGAGCGGGAGCCGAGAGACGCGCGGTAGCCGATCGACGGCGGCCAGCCGTCGGCGGGGCGGGGGCGCAGCCCCCGTCAGATCAATGCAGCTCCCGCTCCGAGACCGACCGCATGGTCTCGGCCGCGCGGCGATCGTCCTCCTCCTCCACGATGTCGGAGAGGCTGATGACGCCGACCAGCCGGCCCTCCTCGTCCACGATCATCATCCGCGACTTGCGGTAGCGCGCCATGAGCTGCTCGGCGGCCTCGATGGGATCGCTGTCGCGGCAGGTGATGGTCTCGCGCGTCATCACCGCACCCGCCCGCGTCTCGCTCGCGCGGCGGTCCTCGCCGCAGACGCGGAGGGCGAGATCGCGGTCGGTGAGCACGCCCACCGGGTGACCGTCGCGATCGCAGATCGGCACGAAGCCGATGTTCACCTCGCGCATGCGGCGGGCGACGTCGATCACCGGGTCCGTCTCGCGGAACGTCTCGACCTCGCTCTTCATGACGTCCTGACACAGCATGGCGCACCTCCCGTCCGGCGGCGCCTCCGGCGCTTCCCCGTGCATAGAGCCCGCGGGCGCAGGCGGGGCACGCCCGCGTGGGGGGACCCCGTGCTGGCCCCGGACGGGCGTCCCCACGCTCGCCCCTGTGCGCCCCGCGGCGCTCCTCCGCCCGGTATATTCCGCGCATGCCCGTGACCGTCGAGACCGGCACCACCCTCGCCTTCGACCGCTTCTGGCGCTGGCTCAAGCGCCACGCGAACTGCATCCTCCGCGCGGGCACGGCCGACGCCTACCTCTACGACCACGAGGACCTGCACTGGCACCTCGAGGAGGACGAGGACCGCACGCCGACCATCCAGGTCCTCCGCGGCAAGCAGCTCCTCGGCGAGATCCTCATCGAGTCGCGCGAGGTGATGTTCGTCCAGGCGATGCCCGATCCCGACGGGGATCAGGGGCAGTTCCTGTTCGAGCTGGTGGGCGGCTCCGGCGAGGAGCCGTACGCCGTCTACCACGTGGTGGTCGCGCACGGCTTCGACGAGGAGGCCCAGCACCGCCCGCAGCTCAAGCAGTGACGCCCGCCGCGCTCGTCTTCACGATCGGGTACGAGGGACGCTCGGTGCGGGCCCTCGCCACCCGGCTGCGCGAGGCGCAGGTGACGCGGGTCCTCGACGTGAGGCGCTCCGCCCGCTCGCCGAAGCCCGGCTTCTCGAAGGGCCCGCTCGAGCGCGCCCTCGTCGCCGCCGGGTTCGAGTACCGCCACCTGCCCGAGGCGGGGAACCCGTTCCACGCGGAGGCGGCCGCCGACCTCCCCGGCGTCCTCGCGCGCTACCGCGCGCACCTCGCGGAGCGCCCCGAGGCCGTGCGGGCGGTGCTCGACGCGGCGGCCGGAGCGCGGACGGCGCTCCTCTGCGCGGAGGCGAACCCCGCGCGCTGCCACCGCTCGGTGCTCGCGGAGGCGCTCGCCGCGGCGGAGCCGGGCGTGCGGGTCGTGCACCTCTGACCTCTGACCGCCGCCCGGCTGCGCGGGGCGGCGCCCCCCGGGCGAGCGCTCGCGCGCGCACGAACGAGCGCGGCTCACCGCCCACGCGCCGCGATCGTCCCCCATCCGGCGAGCGTCGCCCGCACGCGCTCGTAGCCGTCGAGCTCGCGCGGCACGACGAGGCCGCGGCCGTCGCGGGCGCGCACGGCGAGCCCAGCGGGGACGTCCTCGATCGCCGCCACCTCCGCGCGCAGGATCCGCACGGGCGGGAAGCCCACCACCGCGCGCCCGATGGCGTCCTCCTCGAGCGCGATCTCGAACGACGCCCACCGCGCGCGGAAGCGGCGCATCCGGCGCACGTACGAGAAGGCGGCGAGCACGAGCAGGAGCGCGAACGGGACCACGAGCGCGTCGAAGCCGCGGCCGGGATCGCGCAGCCCGGCGCCGTACGCGGCGAGCACGAGCGCGACCACCGCGACGAGCGTCGCGAGGAAGCGGCGGTTCATGCGACGCGCGGTGGCGCGCGACGCCTCCGGGCGCAGCCGGTAGCGGGACACGGTGCGGTGCTCCAGCTCCATGGGGCGCGCATGCTACGTCCCGCGCGCGCCGGACGCCACCCGGCTGCGCGCGGACGGAGCGGCGCCCGATCGGTCGGCGCCGCCCCCCGCGCGCGGGATCCCAGCCGGCAGGCGCGGCAGGCTGCCGCGCCACTTACGGTCCTTCCCGGCAGTTCCGCGGAACAGGAGGCGCCACATGCTGGGGAATCGTCACTTCACGGCCATGCTGCCGGTCACCGACATCACCCGGGCACGCCGGTTCTACGAGGAGAAGCTCGGGCTGCACGCGACCCGCACCCTGGAGAACGGAGACGTCGTGTTCGAGGGGGACGGCGGTGAGTTCGCGCTGTATCCGCGCGAGACCCCGCCGCAGTCCGACCACACCGCGATGAGCTGGGAGGTGCCGGACGTGCCCGCCGAGGTGAAGGACCTGCGGGCGCGCGGCGTGAGCTTCGAGGAGTACCCCGCCCTGAAGACCAAGGACGGCATCGCGGAGGTCGGGAAGGAGACCTGCGCCTGGTTCAAGGACCCGGACGGCAACATCCTCTGCATCCACCACCAGGCGTGAGCTCGATCCGAGGCGCTGCGCGCCCGGCCCGGGAAGGCCGCGCGGCGCCTCCCTCCCACCGCTAGGGCCTCCCGCGGGCGCGGCGCCATCGGCCCGCGCGTACCGGTGCGCAGCTGGGACGTCATCGTCGTCGGCGGAGGCCACAACGGCCTCGTCCTCGCGGCCTATCTCGCCCGCGCGGGCGAGCGCGTCCTCGTGCTCGAGGCGCGCGACCGCGTCGGGGGCGCGTGCACCACCGAGGAGACGTGGCCCGGGTTCAAGGTCTCCACCGCCGCGTACGTGGTGAGCCTCTTCCGCCCGGAGATCGTCCGCGACCTCGAGCTCGCGCGCCACGGCTACCGGGTGCTGCGCCGCGATCCCTCCTCGTTCACGCCGCTCCCCGACGGCCGCTCGCTGCTCCTCGGGCCGGACCTCGCCGGGAACCAGCGAGAGGTCGCGAGGTTCTCGGCGCGCGACGCGGCGCGGCTCCCCGCCTACGAGGCGCAGCTCGAGCGGATCGCTTGCGCCATCGAGCCGGCGCTCCTCGAGACGCCGCCCGATCCGTTCTCACGCCGCCCGCGCGAGCTCTTGCGCCTCGCGCGCATGGGCGCGCGCCTGTTGCGCCTCGGCAGGGAGGACGGCCCGGCGGCGGTGGAGATCCTCGCCGGCGCGGCCCGCGACGTCCTCGACCGCTGGTTCGAGTCCGACGCGCTCAAGGCCACGCTCGCGACCGACGCCATCATCGGCGCCTGGGCCTCGCCCTCCACCCCGGGCACCGCCTACGTCCTCTTCCACCACGTGATGGGCGAGGTGGACGGCGCCCGGGGCGTCTGGGGCTACGTGCGCGGCGGGATGGGCGCGCTGTCCGAGGCCATCGCCGCCGCGGCGCGAGCGTCCGGCGCCGAGATCCGCACCGGCGCGCGCGTCGAGCGGATCCTCGTCCGGGAGGGCGCCGCCCGCGGGGTCGCGCTCGGGGACGGGACGGAGCTCCTCGCCCGCCGCGTCGCCTCGAACGCGGACGCGACCCGCACGCTCCTCGGCCTCGTCGGCGAGGCGCACCTCCCGCCCGCGGTGGCGGAGCGGGCGCGGCGCATCGACTACGCGAGCGGCTCCGTGAAGATCAACGTCGCGCTGTCGGCGCTGCCCCGCTTCAGCGCGCGGCCCGGGGGTGGCGGCGGCGAGCCGGGGCCGGAGCACCGCGGCACGATCCACGTCGCGCCTTCGATGGACTACCTCGAGCGCGCCTTCGACGACGCGCGCGCGGGGCTGCCCTCGCGCGCCCCGGTGCTCGAGTGCACCCTCCCCTCCGCGGTGGACGACACCGTGGCGCCCGCCGGCAAGCACCTCATGTCCATGTTCGTGCAGTACGCGCCCTACCGGCTCGCGAGCGGGGGCTGGGAGGAGGAGCGCGAGCGCTTCGCGGACCGCTGCTTCGCGGCGCTGGAGGAGTACGCGCCCGGGTTCACGGCGTCGGTCCTCGCGCGCGAGGTGCTCGCGCCGCCCGACCTCGAGCGCCGCTTCGGGCTCACCGGCGGGAACATCTTCCAGGGGGCGATGACGCTCCCGCAGCTCTTCTCGATGCGGCCCTTGCCCGGCTTCGCCGACTACCGCACGCCGATCGCGAACCTGTACCTGTGCGGCGCGGCCACGCACCCGGGCGGCGGGATCATGGGGGCCTGCGGCTACAACGCAGCGCGGGAGATGCTGCGCGACCGGCGCCGCGGGTGGCGGCGGCGCTGAGCCGTCAGGGCGCGCGCGCCGCGAGGTTGCCTGGCCCGGATGGGCCTTCACGCGGGCGGCGGCGGCAGCCCACGCGCGCTGCGCACGTGCAGCTCGTCGATCTCGAGCCGGCCGATCCGCGCGTGGCCCACGGCGAGCTTGCGGATCGCGAGCGCGCCGACGGCGACGCTCCCGACCGCGAGCGCGCCGAGCGCGGCGGCGCCGACCGCGATCGCGAAGGTCGTCTTCGCGAGGCGCGCGGAGGAAGACCTCGCCCGGAAGAGCGCACGCCCCTGAGACCTCCTCGCACGCTTGCCCCCCGCTCGTTCCGCCATGCCGTCCTCCGACCGTCGTGATTGCAGCATGGGCCTCGCGCCCGGGGCCGGCTCGGCTGGCCGGCCGGGTGCGCGGCGCGGCGCCGCGCTTCACGCAGCGACGAGCCGCGTAGACTCTACCGAGGACCCCACAACCCGGGGCGGTAGCCGGAGTCACAGGAGGATGCCATGCGGGGGATCGCGCTCGATCGCGCCCGCGAGTTCCTGGCCCAGAAGCGCATCGCCGTGGTCGGGATCTCGCGCGACGAGAAGGACTTCAGCCGGCAGGTGCTGCGCGCGCTCGTGAAGGCGGGCTACGAGGTCGTGCCGGTGAACCCCGCCCTCGACGTGGCCGAGGGAAAGGCCTGCTTCCCCCACGTCCAGGACGTGAAGCCGCCGGTGAACGCGGCGCTCCTCCTCACCCCGCCCACCCAGACCGAGGAGGTCGTGCGCGACTGCGCCCGCGCGGGCGTGCGCTACGTCTGGATGCACAGGGGGATGGGCGTGGGCGCCGCGAGCCCGGAGGCGGTGCGCTACTGCGACGCGCACGGGATCTCGGTCGTGACCGATCTCTGTCCGTTCATGGTGCTCCCGGAGACCGGGTTCCCGCACGCCCTGCACGCGTGGGCGCGCACGCGGTTCGGGAAGGCGCGCCTCGAGCACGCCTGACCCCGTCACGGACCGCGGTCGCCGCCGGCCGCCGCCTGCGCCGCGGCGCGCCGGGCGCGGGCGAGCCCCTCGGCGCGCCGGCGGATCCCGAGGAGCTGCGCCCGGACCATCATGAGCTCCTGCGGCTCGATCATCGCGACGAGCGCGGTGCTGCGGAGACCCGGCGGCGCCGCGCCGCGGACGCGCAGCACGAGCCGGGTGGTCTCCGCGTCGACGGGGTAGATCCCCCACGCCTGCGTGACGAGCGCCTCGCCGTGCTCGATGCGCAGGACGAGCGAGCGCTCCCGCTCGACGGCGTGCACGGGCCACCCGGGCGTGCCGCCGATGGGCACGACGTCGCCGGGCTTCAGGTCCTGCCACTCCGGGTGCACCCGCTCCTCGCTGGGCGCGTCCAGGACGCCGAGCGCGCGATCGAGCAGGTCGAGGCTGTAGAGGCCGCCGCGCCCGTTGCCCATCTGCGCGAGCCACGGCCAGATCTCCTCCGGCCGCGCGCGGACGGTGATGGCGCGCGTGGACCGGTAGCGCGGCCTCGAGACGAGCTCGTCGCCCGGCATCGGGCGGGCGATCTCCTCGTCGGTCGCGCCCCAGCGGCGGAGCCAGGGGCGGACGAACGCCGCCCAGCCCGCCACGGCCGCGGCCGGCAGCGCCACGAAGAGCCCGGCCCGCTTCAGCGTCGTTCGTGCGTCCATGTCCCCCCGGTATCGCGCTCTCGCGCGCCCCGCTCGCCCCGGGCGCGACCGCGGCGATCCCGGCAGCCGCTCGCCCACCCGCCCCCACCCCGAGCGATCGCGCGTTGCCCCGGCTTCCGCGGCCGGGTATACCATTCGCGGCCGTTTCGTTCGTACCGCGCCCGAAGCCTGTCCGCCGGGAGATCCCGGCCCGCGCGGTCCTCCCGTTCAGCCGGCCTCACTTCAAGACGCGCGCCGCGAATCGCCGCGCGCCTCCCACGAGGAGCACCCTCTGTCGACGTCGAAGTCCTTCGCTGATCTGAAGCTGTCGCGCGAGGCGCTCACCGCGCTCGCGCACGCCGGGTTCGAGCACCCGACCCCCATCCAGGCCGAGGCCATCCCGCCGGCGCTCGCCGGCCGGGACGTCATCGGCACGGCCGCCACCGGCACCGGCAAGACCGCCGCCTTCCTCCTCCCCATCATCGAGCGGCTCGCCGGCAAGCCGGCCGGGACGCGGGCGCTCGTGCTCGCGCCCACCCGCGAGCTCGCCGTGCAGATCGGCGAGGAGCTCGAGCGCTTCGGCCGGGGCCGCCGCGTGCGCGGCGCGGTGATCATCGGCGGCGTGGGCATGGGCGCCCAGGCCGAGGCGTTCCGGGAGCGGCGCGAGATCGTCATCGCGACGCCCGGGCGGCTCGTCGACCATCTCGAGCAGGGCAACGCCAAGCTCGACGCGATCGAGGTGCTCGTCCTCGACGAGGCCGACCGGATGCTCGACATGGGCTTCAAGCCCCAGCTCGACCGGATCCTGCGGCGGCTCCCGAAGCAGCGCCAGACGCTGCTCTTCTCCGCGACCACGGCGGGCGAGGTGGCCGACTTCGCGCGCGCGCACCTCAAGGATCCGGTCCACGTCGAGGTGGCGCGCAGCGGCACCACCGCGGCGCGCGCCGAGCAGCAGGTGTTCCTCGCGGGGCAGCACGAGAAGCTCCCGCTCCTCCTCACGCTGCTCGAGCGCGACGGCGACTCGACGCTCGTGTTCACCCGCACGAAGCGGCGCGCCGACAAGATCTGGAAGCACATCGGGCGCGCCGGCCACAAGGTCGCGCGCATCCACGCCGACCGCTCGCAGGCGCAGCGGCGGATGGCGCTCGACGGCTTCAAGGACGGGACCTACCGCGTGCTCGTCGCGACCGACATCGCCGCGCGCGGCATCGACGTGGCCGAGATCGGCCACGTCGTGAACTTCGACCTGCCGCACGTGCCCGAGGACTACGTGCACCGCATCGGCCGCACCGCGCGAGCGGCCGCGAGCGGCAGGGCCTCGAGCTTCTCCGCCCCGGAGGAGCGCGATCTCCTCCACGCGATCGAGCGGCTCACGCGCGCGGTGCTCCCGCGCGCCGAGGTGCCGCGCGACGCGGAGATCTTCCAGGTCGAGCTCGCCCGCGCGGCGTCCGCCCAGAAGGACCCGGGCCCCGCGCAGCCGCGCCACCGCCCACAGCAGGCGAAGCCTGCCCGCGCCCGCGTTCGCGGTGACGGCCGCGCGCAGCGGTCGGGCGCCTCCCGCTCGCAGCACGGAGGCGGCGCGAGCGCGACCGACGCGGGCTCCGGCTCCGGCGGGAAGTCGCGCCTCGTGGGGTCGTGGAGCGTCGGCCGCAGCGGCCAGAAGCGGCGCCGCTGAACGACGGCTGGCGAGGATCGGCCGTCTGGCGAACGGGTTCCCCGGCGCGGGCCGCTCCCGCCGCCGGCGGGCCGCTCGCCCTTGAAAGGACGGCCGCGCCCGTGCTTCAGTCCCCTTCATGCTCAAGCACAACGCGTACTTCGACGGCGGCGTCCAGAGCGTCGGGTTCGAGCGGAACGGGCGGCGCCACACGGTCGGCGTCGTGGACGCGGGCGAGTTCCACTTCGGGACGGACGCCGCGGAGCGGATGACGGTCGTGTCCGGCGAGCTGTGGGCGAAGCTCCCGGGGGACGCGACCTTCCGCCCGTTCCCCGCCGGGACGACGTTCGAGGTCCCGCCGAAGAGCGGCTTCGACGTGAAGGCGCTCGCGCCGGCCGCGTACCTCTGCGAGTTCCTGTAGGGCGCCGACCTTCTCGCAGCGTCACATCCCGCTCGCGGGCGTCTCTCGTTCCAGGACCACCCTCCTCGACGAGGTGCCCGTGCCCGGGTCCACCCGCGCCGCCCTGCTGCTCCCGCTCCTCGCCGCCCTCGCCTGCCGCACCGGCGGCGCGCCGCCCGCGCGCGACGCGGCGCGCCCCGGCGGGCCCGGGGCGAGCCGGCGCAGGAGCCGGGCGCCGACGATCCCGGCCGCCTCTACCTCCGCGCGTGGACGCAGTGCGGCCGGAGCGATCCC